>JANNDQ010000349.1:0-7644 GCA_031387965.1 Chamaesiphon sp. OTE_75_metabat_567 | reverse complement strand
ATACCAGCTAGCGATCAATCCTTCTCGCTCAGGTTTGCACCAGCCCTAGCAACTGTCGCCATCGGTGTATTGCTATCAATCTGGAGAACAATTTATGTGGTATTTCTGGGTTTCGGACATGCTACCCAGCGGGTATTAATTGTCGGGGCTGGCGTGACAGGCGAGATTTTAGCCGCAGCGCTGGGAAATCATCCGTATTATCAAGCGATCGGATTTATCGATGATAACCAAGAACTTTACGGTAAAAAAGTTTATCAAGATATCAAGGTATTAGGGACTCGTCAAAATCTACTGCAAGAAGTCGATCGACATGGTGTCAATGAAATTATTTTAGCAATCAGTAATCCGATCGATGACGATCTACTGCAAATGTTGACCAATTTTCATGAGCGTGGTGTCGCAATTACCCCAATGCCTGTCCTTTACGAGAAAGTTACAGGTAAAGTCGCGGTAGAACACGTTGGGAGCCAATGGTATTCGGCTCTGCCATTCACCCGACACCCGTTCGAGACATTTAATCGGATTGGCAAGAGGGGTTTAGATTTAGTTTGTGGATTAATCATCGGACTGATTTTAGCAGTAGTATTTCCGTTTGTGGCGATCGCAATTAAGCTAGACAGTCCAGGCGCAATATTTTACAAGCAAGAACGGGTGGGACAGCACGGCAAAACATTCACTGTCTATAAGTTTCGATCCATGGTGCAAAATGCTGAACGCAAAGGCAAAGCTCAGTGGGCAGTCCAAGGCGATGCCCGAATTACTAAAGTCGGTAATTTTATCCGAAAAACCCGCTTAGATGAGCTACCTCAAGTAATCAATGTGCTCCGAGGAGATATGAGCATGGTGGGACCCCGCCCCGAACGCCATCAATTTATCCAAGAACTCCAAAAGCAGATTCCGTTCTATCGCACCCGCCTAGCAGTTAAGCCGGGGCTAACCGGATGGGCACAAGTCAACTATGGCTATGGCAGTACGGTTGAAGATGCGCTGATCAAGCTTCAGTACGATCTCTACTATCTCAAGCATTGGTCGCCGTGGTTGGATTTTAAGATCTTATTACGGACGTTTTCAGTAGTTCTGAAAATGCAAGGACAGTAAATTAACGTCAGCATCTACCGACGCTGACGTTAATTTATAAATCAGATTTAGTATTAAGGTGCTAAATCGATCAATTTATATCGCAATTGGTGTCAATCCCCCAACCCCCTTAAAAAGGGGGCTAAGATCGAAGTCTAGAATTCAAAGTCCCCCTTTTTAAGGGGAATCTAGGGGGATTCTCTAAGATCTAAATAGCAAAATAGGTTTTCCAAACATCCTCTTAGGGGCGATAGTTTTGAATTTGCTTACCATCGGCACCATAAACCTCTAGGGGAAGTTTAGCATTCTCACTAATAGTTTGCAGTGCATTACCGAGAGTATTGACGTGATTAATAATCCCCATTTTCGCATTGCTGTCACGCTGTTGTGATGCTGCGAGTGCCGTCTGTGTCAGCGTTCTAGTGTATAGTGACATCAGTCTCACCACGATCGCCTTATTGCTAATCGTATAGGTACAAATCTGGGGGCTGCCCGCACATGTGCGCTGGAGATCCTTATTTGCCAAAACAACTTTTTGAGTATTCTTCAGTTGTTCTTCTGCCTGTTGAAAGCTTTTGGTATACTCCAAAACTAGTGGCTGTGCTTGAGTGTAGACAATACTAGTTTGAGGTACGCTTTGAATCGCTACTACTGATTGGTTCCACTGGGCAACAGCTTCAGTTAGTTTATTGCTTTTTTGAGACAATTTAGCAGCAGTAGCTAGTTTAACCGCAGTTTGATAGTTTTGAGCAGCTTTGTCTTCTTCTAATACTTTATCTTGAGCGGCGGTGATTTGCGGTTGATAAGATTTCAGCAACGCTTGAGCTTGAGTATAGACCATTGTATTTGCCGGAATACTACTGAGTCCATCACTCACTTTCGCCCACTGTGCTTTAACCTGCCGCAATTGGGCGAGGGAAGTAGCGTCAACTTGGGCTTGGGTGGTGACTTTGATCCCATCCATCGCGGATTTGAGTTTTTGTTCGGAGCTAACCTCAATTTCAATCCGTCGTTCAATATCGCCCAATCTAGCCTGATAGTCGGTGAGTTTTTGACGAGCGAGTGGATAAATCTGGCTATCTACAGGGACTCTGCCTAATCCGGCGATCGATTCTGTCCACAGTTGCTTACTTTCCTGCCATTTGAGCAGGGGCAGGGGTGGGTTTTTGACCATATTGGCGGCTTTGAATGCCTTGTTCATTGCCAATACAGTGATATCTAAATCCTTCGCTTGCGCTGTTGCCGATTGGAGTGTTGTTTGGGCAGCACCATAACTACTAGACCAAAATGGAATCGATTCGAGATTATCGATGCTTTGGTGGAGCTGCTTTTGTGCCGTTAATACTTCCTGTCCGGTTACGCTTGGACTATTAATTACAGCTAGTGAGGATTTACTTAGCTGTGTGGCTGTACTGAGTTCTGTACAGCCACCTAAAACACAAGGACGTGTGAGCATGTATCCCCCAATTGAAGCGGTTGCCAGCAACCCTAAACCCCAGAGAATGGGAATAATTGCCGGACGCTTGGCTTTTTCTGGTGGGTAGGCAGAATGATAGTCTTCTCTACTCGTTCCAAAAGAATGTTCGATATCGGCAACAAAAGTATCGGTATCTATTTTAACTAGCCGATTCTCTGAACCGCTGGAGAGCTGAAAATCTTCATCACTCGACACTACTTCGGTGACTGATAAGGGGAGGATATCTGGGCTGTTAAGATTGCCGGATATCTGGAGGGGTTTTCCAGGTTCGAGATCGCTAAATTCTCGCTCTAATGCTATTCTGTCTTCGCTCATGCCAGTCATTTCTGGAGCTGCTTCTCCTGGTACGGTTTTCTTGACTAATGGGTAAACGGTGAAGCTTTGTTGGCTGTAGGGACGTTGGTTTCCTTCTGCGCGCAGGTATAATTTCACTGCCAAAGAGACTTTTGGCTCTTCTGCTTGCAAGGCACGTTCTAATACGCTGAAGATATCGGGAATATCAATGACCACATCCGCTGGGTGTTGGGCGAGTACCCACAGGGTGTCATCTTTGTACAAACACTGAACCCTAAATGGAATAATCCGCCCCAAGTGGGCGTGCAGAGAGTTTTGGAGAAAACAATCTAAAATTTTGAGGTCATCCAGTCGCGTGGCTGAGTGCATATGTTAACCGAAGGTGATCGGCGAAAGTCGATTGTCACATTAAGATATTTTAAAAATATAGCAGATTAAGCGATCGAGATGGTGGATCGATCGCAATTTTGTTCTGGGGACAGCAGAACAGTCTGCCAACTTCAGTCTTAAACGACAAATTCATGGTGGCGGCAACCTGATAAATTGCCGCTGCCATGAATAGGAATTTAGCAAGTAAAGCGTGCTGTCATAGCGGTGTCCGCAAGCAAGTTAAGCTTTACCTGGCTAGTCAATTACTTAATTGCAACTTTACCGCCAGCTTCTTCGATTTGCTTCTTGGCATCTTCAGCGGCTGCTTTGGGTACGCCAGTGAGCACATCTTTAGGTGTGGCTTCAACTAAATCTTTGGCTTCTTTCAAGCCTAAGCCAGTGATCGCGCGAACGACTTTGAGGACAGCAATCTTCTTAGTGTCATCAGACAGTCCTTCGAGGACAACGTTGAATTCGGTTTGCTCTTCAGCAGCCTCAGCGGCAGCAGCAGGTGCAGCAGCAGCTACGCCGACGGGTGTAGCAGCACTTACGCCAAAAGCTTCTTCGATTTGTTTGACTAATTCAGCTGCTTCAAGCAGGCTGAGTGTTTTTAACTGTTCTAAAATTGTATCGGTTGCAGCAGACATGTGTAGATTCCTAAGTATGGGTGAAATTTAAAGGCAGTTAGTAATTTAATGCACTAACCTTTGTCAACGTGGGCCTGTAGGCTCCGGGCAATCGAAGCAGGTACTTCTTTGACACCGATCGCGATTTTCGCGGTGACAGAGTTGAGGGCACCAGCAATTTGCGCCATGAGCTGTTCTTTGGATGGTAGATCGCCGATCGCTTTAACATCAGCTCCGGTGAGGACTTTTCCTTCCATGACCCCACCGTGAAGTTCGGTTTTCTTGGTGGCTTTTTGGAATTCATGGTAAGCCTTGATCGAGCCACCAATATCATCTTTGAGCAGTAAGAATGCCGAAGAACCTTTTAGCAGTGGCTCTAATGCCTGCCAGGTAGGGTTTCCTTCGTTCGCTTTACCCATCAAGGTGTTTTTGGTGACCGTACAAAGCCCACCCTTAGGGCGAATCCTGTTTCTGAGGTCGGTGATTTCTGCCACGGTTAAACCCTGGTAGTTAATCACGGCGACCATTGTGGTTTCGCTCAAGTCTTGCTTGAGTCCCGCGACGATCGCTTGTTTGTTTTCTAGGGTTCTCCCCATGTTGATTCTTAACCTCTCGATCGAGTTCTGGGTGTGAACGGATGACAGCAGGCATAAAACTAACCCCGACACTAGGTGCCGAGGTTT
Organism: Chamaesiphon sp. OTE_75_metabat_567; assembly: GCA_031387965.1. GTDB lineage: Bacteria > Cyanobacteriota > Cyanobacteriia > Cyanobacteriales > Chamaesiphonaceae > Chamaesiphon. Next base: position 3,118 of record JANNDQ010000349.1, on the reverse strand, counting down.
TCACTTAAAGCCCGTTCACGTTCTACCTGTGCAGATTGCTGGGACTATTTGCGTTAACCTCGGCAGGGAATTGAGCTGATAGCTCCTGCTGTCTATGGTTGGCTATTGAATTTTAGTTAACGCAATTAATCGCGATGAACCTTAAATACTGATAGTTTTTTATTTACTTGACTTAACCGTAAATTGACCTATATGAGCATAGCACAAATCAATCAATCCAGGCAAGTAAATATTTTTGATGTGTGACTTTGCTTGACAAATATAGATCAGATCTTTGATAATGGTTATCTGATTGATAAATTAATCAGTTTGCATGACTGGCGGAATTGGTAGACGCGCTAGATTCAGGTTCTAGTGTTCGCAAGGACTTCCGAGTTCGAGTCTCGGGTCGTGCATATTTCTAAAATTTAGTAGGTTTCGATCGACAGTGGTGAGAAATTGCCACTGTTGATTTGTATATAGGATCTCGACCGATTTGATTATGCTCACTAGTACCCAAAGCCCACTCGTCAAACAATTTAAGAAGCTTCAAACTGCCAAGGATCGGAGAGAAACCCAGTTATTTTTATTGGAAGGGACGCATTTAATTGAGGAAGCCTGTACTGTTAATTACCCATTACAGACGGTGTGTTGTACCGAAAAATGGCAAGAGCATCATCCTCAGCTCTGGTCGCTGCTGGTGGCAACTGAAGCTAGGGTAGAATTAGTCAGCGATGAAGTGATTAGATCGATCGCCACAACGGTTAACCCAGATGGAATTGTAGCAATTGCACCGCGACTGGCACTGGAGCAGCCACCCATTCCAGCGCGACTGACATTGGTTTTATCAAAAATTCAAGATCCTGGAAACTTAGGGACAATTATTCGCACGGCGGCGGCTGTTGGTGTTGATGGGTTGTGGGTGAGTCAGGATAGCGTCGATTTGGACAATCCCAAAGTTTTGCGGGCTTCAGCGGGGCAGTGGTTTCGATTGGCGATGGGCGTGAGCGATAATCTTCCCGAACTGATTACTAGTTATAAACAGGAGGGTGTACAGATAGTTTCGACTACTTCCCATACCCAGACTAGCTATTGGGATGTCAAGTTAACCAAACCAACGCTGATTTTATTGGGAAATGAGGGCGCGGGACTGAGCGAAGATCTTGCGGCATTGGCTAATCTTCAGGTGAAGATTCCGATGTCGGTCAGGGTAGAATCATTAAATGTAGCGACGGCGGCTGCACTGATGTTGTATGAAGTCCGCAGACAAAGAAGTTAATGCAATTCCACATTCAGACTGATAGTGAAATTCCGGTGTCCAAGCAATTGTATGATCAGATGCTGTTTGCGATCGCTTCTCGGCAATTTTCACCTGGACATCGATTACCTAGCACCCGTCAATTAGCGATGCAAACTGGATTGCACCGGAATACGATCGGCAAAGTATACAATCAACTAGAAGGTACCGGACTGGTTGAATCCGTCCCAGGTTCGGGGATATATGTTAAATCCTTGGGACATGAGAGCAATCATCTCGTTGCTAATGCTAGTATCGATCCGAGTCTGTCGGCGATCGATCTAGTCTCCCAAAGCCTAAATATTCTCCTCGCTCAAGGCTATTCCCTGACTCAATCACGCGAATTATTCTTGACCGAAATTGATTGGCGGTGGCGGTGTAGTGCCCGCGTATTTGTAACCGTACCGAGGGTCGAATTAGGTGCGGGAGAGCTGATGCTGCAAGAGTTGCAGCAGTCATTGGGCATTCCCGTGCAGCTAGTGACTTTGGACAAGCTAGAGGCGCAGCTAGCCCAATCTCTAGCCGCTACCGTAGTGACCAGTCGGTACTTTATCGCTAGCGTCGAGGCAAAATTAGCCAGTAGTGAAATAGTTACGCCTCGCTCTATTCGGGTGATTCCCGTCGATCTCCAAGACTACGAACAAGAGCTAGCGCTTGTTAAAACTCTGCCTAAGAATAGTTATGTGGGAATTGTCAGTCTCAGTGCTGGCATCTTGGCTGTTGCTGAACTGATGGTACACAGTATGCGGGGTGACGATCTCTTAGTGATGGCTTGCCAAACTAAAGACACTTACAAACTCAACGCCACTGTCCGCCGCGCTCATACCATTATCAGTGATAAAGCCAGCCTCGCGATCGTTCATCAAGCGATCGCAGCCGCTGATGATGACTTAATTCGGATTCCTCAAGTCGTAGAGAGTGAGAGCTATATCGGCAAAAAATCGATCGATCTGCTCAAGCGGGAATTGGGATTGGTTTGATTAGAATCTGGCGGATCTCTGGGGCTGACAATGACTTGCTGAACTATCTGAGCATGGCAAAGCGGTAACTGGCGATCCAAATCTCAAGATGACCGATCGGTTTTTTAAGACCTTCGAGTCCGATCGGGTGACTCTTTCTGTTGCAGATCGAGCGAATCTTGAAGCAGCCAATAGATTTGCCGCAGCACAAGCACAAATCGTGATGGAAGCTAGGCAGGAATCTTCGCTAGACTCCAAACAATGCAGCCGTAGATTTTCAAGATAATTTGTTGAAAATGATATAATTAATCTATTTCCGTGCAACCCTCATCATCGAAAATATGAATACGAAATCGGCTGTGAGCGGAATTATTTCTAAGGTGAATATTCGTGAGGTTGAAATTAACGAAGATGAGTTTTCTGCCAATATTATTCAAAGTCCAACTATAAATGGATTGTACTTGGGTTGGGTACGAAAGGATACTCAAAGATGGGAGCCTTTGGCTAAATTAACAATCGTCGAAGGTGGGTATACAGCTCAGTACACCAGCAATCACGAGGAAATATCAGCTCTGTATCCTGGCTATAAGGATCTCTTAATCTGGTCGGAGCTAAATGTTGTAAATAGAGATTTTCCACACATTTTTCGGAATAGAATGCCCCTGTTACGAAATGATGTTAAAAATGATTGTGAATTTCTAAAGTTAGATTATCCCCAGATCAATAAAATAGCTTATGCCAGTCGATATGGAGGAAGAATTTGTGGCGATAAATTTAGCATTTGTCCGTTGATCGAACCCGATGCGTCAGGCAACTATACCTTCTACTGTACTTTGAATGGTGTAGAGGAAAGAGAAGAACTTAGAAAAATTTGGCAACAGAT
>JANNDQ010000328.1:0-4035 GCA_031387965.1 Chamaesiphon sp. OTE_75_metabat_567 | reverse complement strand
GGGTTGTGTCTGGTTAATATTCAAAAATCCCTGGTTAATTACTGAAAAATTAACGATCGAACGGGCTGTTTTGGCTCCGATTCAAAATCTTCCAAATAACTATATTGGTATACCGATATTTGTGATAGTTAATTATGCGGCTAATTTACTACCTTGGGTTAGTGTCAAACGCTGCTTATTTATTTATCACTATATGGGCGCACTCTTATTTGCAACGATGGGATTAGCTTGGTTCGTCGATTTGTGGTTGCGTAGCGATTCCAAATTTTGGCGCACGGCTGGATTGACAACTATTTTTAGTGTCGCTGGTGCGTTTGTGTTTTGGTTGCCGATTTATCTGGGATTATCGATCGAGAAGTCAGCTTTAAATCTACGACTGTGGAATTTTTGGATCTTTAATTGGATCTAATCAGGCTTTAGGCTTTAGGTTTTGGACTTTGGGCTTTAGGCTTTAGAATCTACAAGAGTTCATTTAAATTCAAATAAGCTGAATGTTTCTAATCGACATGTCGATTAGCTCGATCGGATGTAAGATTTGAGTCTGATGTCCTTGGAGTTCGAGATGCTTGGCAATTTGGAGGGTGCAGCCAGGATTTGCTGAGGCAATAATTGTCGCTCCAGTATTAATTAGATTCCGCACTTTTTGTTCGCCTAGTTCATTGGCTGTTTCTGGTTGGAGCATATTGTACACACCCGCGCTACCACAACATAGAGCAGCATCTAGCGGTTCTGTCAGTTGGACATTGGGAATCTGCTTGAGGAGTTGGCGGGGTTGGATGCTGATTTTTTGACCATGCAATAGGTGACAGGCATCTTGATAGACTAGTTTCAGTGGTGCTACGGAGATTGGCGATAGCGGGGTGGTGAGTTTAATTTCGGCTAGAAATTCTTGAATGTCTCTGACTTTAGCGGAGAAATCGATCGCTTTTTGGGCATATTCAGGATCATCTTCCAATATTTCTCCATACTCTTTCAAGGTATGTCCACAACCAGCTGCGTTGATAATAATTGCATCCACATTTGTCTGAGCAAAACTGTCGATCATTTGTCTGGCAAGCGTTTTTGCCTGCTCCTCTTCGCCCTGATGCTGCGGTAGCGCTGCGCAACAGCCTTGAGCTTGGGGGATGACTATTTCGCAACCATTAGCGCTGAGTACTCTGACTGTAGCTTGATTGACGCGATCGAAAAACAATTTCTGGACGCAGCCTAATATCATCCCGACTCGATATCGTTGAGTGCTTTGGGCAGGGACTAGTGCGGGTAAAGTATCCTGAAAGGTACTGAGTGATAGTTCGGGAAGATTTGACTCCATCCCTGCCAGATGCGGCGAAATCTTTTCGATGATTCCTGTTTGTCTCATCAGTTTCTGCAAGCCAAACTTCTGATAAACAAGCAGCGGAATCAGCAATAATCGCAGGCGATTGGGATAGGGAAATAATCCGAAGATAAATTGTCGATATAATCTCTCAATGAGTGGACGCGGGTGATTGCGGGCGATTTGCGATCGCATTGACGTAATTAATTTGTCATACTGAACCCCTGATGGACAGGTAGTCGTACAAGCCAAGCAACCCAAGCAACTATCAAAATGACTGACTACCGCAGGTGTAAGTTCGATTTCACCTTTGTTGAGTGCATCCATCGTGTATACCCGCCCTCGTGGCGAGTCCATCTCTGTCCCCAAGATCCGGTAACTAGGGCAGGTGGACAGACAAAAACCACAATGCACACAAGCATCAATGAGTTTGGCTTCAGGTGGATGTTGGGTGTCGAGGGTAGGGGATTGCATAAGAGTTGGTGGTGAGTTGATTTGTCTTGAGTGTAGACTCATCCTTTCACCGCTGGTTGGCTATTTCTAGTTTAAAACCTCTGATGCAGAAAGTGTCACGATCGTCTTTCTATCATGTAGTTACAATAGTAATTACATTTATTCTCAAAAAACCTATGGAAGTTAAACTACGAAAGGTAGGGAATTCGATCGGTACAAGCTTTCCTAAGGAAGTCCTCGATAAATCATGCTTTCATCGACGGTAACAAGCGCACCGCTTTTATGGTGATGTTTACCTTTCTACAGGTTAATGGCTGGCGGCTAGTATTACCAGAGCCGGAAGTAGTTGTGACAATGCAGCAGGTAGCAGATGTTGTTGTCACCGAATCTCGATTGGCAGATTGGCTGAGGGAAAATTCACAGGGGGCATAACTGAATTTTGTCAGCGAATGTTGTCCCTCGTCCACGTTGAGTCATCGAGAATTCCTAAATGTCCCATGAATACCTATCCCGCGCTCACAATTTCACTGCTCAGTCAGCTAACTAACCGCGAACTGCAATCTAATTATCTCAATCATCTCGACAGAACCGCAGAAATTGCCAGTCTCTTAACTCAGATAACCGATCCAGATTTGGCTCTGAGAATCGTCAATCTCGCATTAGAAGTAGATCTCTGTCTTGGTGCAAAATTGACAGCTTCGTTGGCGAAGCCTCTCGGAACGAGAATCGAGCCAGCATTACAGCAGATTATCGTCGATGGGATCGATCGATTAGAAATCCCAACTCGCCTCAAAATCTCACTCTGGCACAAAACAAAGTCGAAGGCAGCCTTACCTTATCTGCAAGATATTTTTATTTACAATCATCAACGACCCAATACCTGGGAAGGGCATCGGGAGATTGAGTCAGCAACATCAACTATTATTCAAATCGATCGAGATTTAGCTGTAGCTTTATTGATTGAAGAATTAAATCATCCTCATAGGTACCATCGAGCAGCAGAAATCTTGGCTGATTTAGCTCCAGTAGAAACGATTGGAGCCTTGGGTGATTTATTACAGACTGGAGATAGAAGAAATCTTAATGCCGAATGTAACTCGATCCAAGCTTTGATTGAAATTGGCACAGAAGCATCGATAGCCAAGCTTCGCGAGGTTCTCCACACTTGTAAAGATCGATGGTCTGATGATGAATGGATTCAAGGATTAGGTTATATTGCCGATCCAGCAATGGTAGAGCATTTAATCGACTTACTCTATGAACCTGCATTGTACACCGAGCGTTCTGGTAATATATATGAAACCGATAGACCTTGCAGTGAAGCAATCTTAGCACTGGAGCATATTGGTGGGGAAAAAGTCTTCGATTGGCTACATCAAGCAATGTATTGGATATCTGCCGATGATGAATTCCGCAGCCCTTTTCATATTATCGTGCAGACTTTGTTCAGGCTGGATAGCGATCGTGCTCTAACAGCGATCGAAGGTGCGATTCAAAGTTACGATCCAGTCGTCCGAAAGCGTGCTGCGATGGCTTTAGTCGTCTGGGATGTTCCAATCGTAGATCGCAATTTATCGATTCTATTAAATGCAATTGACGATCCAGATTTGGACGTGCAGATAAAGATCGTTTGTGGCATCAGAGAGATTATCCATCTTAGTACGTATAGCTATAATCCACTGAATATTGCTCCAGAATTAATCGATCAAGCCATCTTAGCAGCTCAACCAATTGCCCTTAAATATATCAATCACCCAGATATAGAAATTCGAGAGCAAGCGATCGAGAATAACATCGGTTCTCTTTCTCCAAATATGTTGAGATTAGGCGAAATTGGTAGCGATTTAGCAATTCATCCAATTCAGAAAATTATCAAATCTCATGCCTATGATTATTGTGACGAGCCTGAAGATGGTATTAGATCTCTGGCAACAATTGGTACAGATGCCGCAAAAATGGCACTACTAGAAATTCTGACCGAACGTCCAAATTTAGGACGATCGGTTTTTAATGTATTCTCTGATGATGGCAAACTCGGAATTGTACCCCGATTGTGGTCTGCTCATTATCAAACTTATTTTGATGGTGGATTAGACGCTGTATCAAAAATTCAAGAGCGGGAAGGATTGTATAATCCCGACTTTAGCGATCGATCTCATCCATTATTCGAGCCACCCCGTCGTCGATTGCGAGATATTCTGCTGGGCAATACCACCCCAGAAATATAGCAAACAAGTGAGTAGGGGCAATTCATGAATTGCCCCTAC
>JANNDQ010000295.1:0-6272 GCA_031387965.1 Chamaesiphon sp. OTE_75_metabat_567 | reverse complement strand
CCTAATTTTACCAATAAAAAGGGGTCGATCCTAGCTAGGATCGACCCCTTTTGTTGGGAACGCGCAGAGTAATTACTATTGAAGAACGAGCGTAACATTGGCGTTTTGTAAACCACCACGTTGTTGAACTTCAGATAGAGTTTTGTTTACTGCATATTTTTGGTTGATTGAGTTGATTAACTCAGTTTGGTTGTGCTTTTTAGCGACACCCCAGAGATCCGCAATAAGGTCAAAGGAACCATCAGTGTTGCGTGACCAGCCGAGATCGTATTCGCCTTCGAGCATAGCTACGATATCAGCACGAACGCGCTGACCTTGATAGCCGCGAAGATCTGCTTCAGTCTTGACGTTGATGCCAAGATCGCGCAGAGATGTTTTTAGGATTTCAGCGTCAGTGATTTTGGTACGGAGAGTGCTGAAGTGGGACATATCGATTTCCTCCAATAAAATTGAGTTAATAGAAACGACAACTTGAACCGTAGGGCAAGCGATCGAGTGTATCATTCGATCGTGTTTGGTCTCCTCGCTAGTGTCGATAGGTTTATTATTCCCCAATCGAGGCAACTAGCACCTTGACTCCAAATAGTTGGAGCAAGCTTGGTTAAAACTCCAGTCGGTGATATTCCGCGACTGAGGCAGCGGCGGGACGCGCTCGCTGTCTTGCCCAATCTCGCAAAGCAGTTACCTGCTCATTCATTGTCCGCGAGAGGGGCAGAGTTGCTTTGATGGCGGCGATGATGTCTAGCTGCGTGAACTCTCGGTTCTGGGCAAAGGCATCATACATGGCGGCGATCAAAGCCTGCTCGATTTCAGCGCCTGAGAATCCGTCGGCAACTTTTGAAAGTTGCAGCAGATCGAAACGTGCTAGATCTCGGTTGCGCTTAGTCAAGTGAATTTTAAATACATCTTCCCGTTCAGACTGGGTGGGTAAATCGACAAAGAAGATTTCATCAAATCGTCCTTTGCGGAGGAACTCACTGGGCAGTCGTTCGACCCGGTTGGCTGTTGCCATCACGAAGATGGGTGATGTTTTTTCCTGCATCCAGGTCAGGAATGACCCAAATATCCGGCTGGATGTACCACCATCAGAGTCAGCGGAACCACCAGTCCCAGCAAAGGCTTTATCGAGTTCGTCGATAAATAGGATCGCTGGTGAAATCGATTCAGCAGTCTTGAGCGCACCACGGAGATTCGCTTCGGATCGTCCGACCATCGAACCGTCATAAACCCGACCCATGTCTAGTCTGAGCAGCGGCAAGCCCCACAGTCTAGCGGTGGTTTTGGCAATCAGCGACTTACCACAGCCCGGTACGCCGAGGATCAGCATCCCTTTCGGTTGAGGCAATCCATATTCTCGTGCCCGTTCGGTAAAGGCATCAGAGCGCTGTACCAGCCAGCCTTTGAGTTCATCTAATCCACCGACAGAATCGATCGTTTCATCTTCTTCGATGAATTCGAGGATGCCGTTGCGCCGGATCAGCTGTTTCTTTTCGGAGAGGACGATATCAACTTCGGCTTCGGTAATCTTGCCTCGCTTGACATAAGCCTTCCGATAGACTTTCTCAGCTTCGTCCTGAGTTAGTCCCAGTGAAGCTTTGAGCAGCTTCTCCCGTCCTTCCTTCGAGAGACGATTTTGCCGCGCTGATTCTAGCTGGTGAGTCAGGACTCGATCAAGTGCCGTCAGATTAGGCAGTGCAAAATCAAGCACGACTACTTCTTTCTCCAACTCAATCGGAACTTGCTGGACTGGAGACATCAGAATGATTACTTTCTGAGTGCCTTGAAAGCTGGCAATTGCATCACGCAGCCATCGGGTAACCGCTGCTGAATCCTTGAAAGGATGTAAATCCTTGAAAACAAAGATCCCTGGCTCCTTGTGGCGGATCGTCCAAACAATTGCCGCTTCTGGTGAAAGAGTCGTATTGTGCTCAGTTGTCCGATCTTGTCCGTACTCCACCATCCCACGAGTCAACGTCCACACATACAATTTACGTGGCTGCTGCTTGATTTGGGCGATCGCGGCGATTTCTTTTTCGGCGCGATCTTCCTCAGCAGTGACGAGATAGATGAGGGGATATTGAGCTTGGATTAGAATGTTTAGCTCTTCTTGCATGTCTATCTATCCTCGTAAGATGGTGACTACACTACCCGAGATTGACTACCATCACAGTAGTTTAAAATTTGTTTCAGCCAACGGAAACCGCCAGATCTGGTTGGGCTTGAACGCGAGGCGAAACGCCGATTTTTTCTGTGATTAGATTTGCCCGCTCGTCGGTAAGCAATCCTGGTTGTTGGTCGAGAGCGACCATTTCACCGTTCCTAATTACAACCGGATGTTCGCATTCAGGACAGCTGTACACTTGGTGTGTTGAACCATGTGTCTCAACTCCGTCAACGACATCAGAATGGTTGAGATAGAATGCCACAGCTTTTTCTACGATGTTAGACATCGAATCAGCATCTACTGCCGATCGAATTTTCAACTGACGATGTAGTTGTGGCGGCAGGTACAAAGTGACCTTTTGCTTGTCTTCCATACGATTCTCAACTGCTTTACCCGGGTATACCATCACTTTAATCGGTTAAATTTTGACTGTCAAGCTGGTAAGACGTTTTAGCGTCACAACTTAATATTTGTTTACAGAAAGACATTGTACCAGTTAATTCAACCGCCGGATAAATTCTAACGGCAAACTGTCAGGATCGTTGATAAACATCACTTCGTAGACGGTTGTACCGATCATTTGCTGAACAGGTGGAAGTAATATTATTGGTGCTGGTTGAGATGCGGTTTGTAACGTTGCGGTGAAATGTGCCAGCCAACTAGTCAAGTCAGCCGCAAGATCCGTCAGATCGAACGAAAGATGATAGTAACCGATATAGTGCTCATTATTAAAAGCATCCGGCGCTGGGTGAGGTTCAGGAATTTGGATTAGTTCGATCCTCCCACCGATTCCTTCCATCCAGCACGCGAGTGTATAGCCAGTCGTAAATCGTTCTGTGACACTAAATCCCAAACACTCATAGAATGAGATCGATCGATGAATATCCGCAGTACGGATGGAGATGTGATGCAGCATAATCTAGGCTTTAGGCTTTAGGCAAATCTGGGTTTTAGACTTTAGGTTTTAGGCTTTAGGAAGACTTTAGGCTTTGAAGTATATTTCAACGGTAAATAATATAGTTTAAGATGGTGTCTTTGCCCTAAAGCCTAAAGCCCAAGACCTAAAGCCTTCCTATGGTGACATCCGAAAATAGGGATACTGAATCGGAATCCCTGGCTCTTTCTCAAGATCGAAATTGATCACCTTCCAGCAAGGCGCGGTAGTAGTTGAGGGGCTAAACTCAACAGGTAAGCCAAATAACCGTGGCAGCACTGGTGGAGGTGTAGATTCAGTCAATCCATGTTGATGGTGTTCCTTGCCAGAGTCTGGAGTGACGAGATAGCCACTAATCAAGTCCCGATAGCGTTCGGCAATAATCACCTTCGTAGCGCGATAGCCCTGGCTATAAAGCCTGTCTAGCGCATCATGGATCTCAAATCTAATTCCGTCGGGATGAGTATGCTGACGGTACCACTCACCCTCCCATTGACACCAATGTCGGCTCGACTGAAGGTGTACCAATTCACCCGTATGTGGATCGGCTTCAAAAGCTCCATGTCGAGAGCATAGATAAGTATCTGTCAGTGTGAGTGCGGGAATGATCTGCCGACAATGGGGACACTGAATCTCTGAACCAAAAATGGGATACTGAAGCACAAAGGTCATATCAGGAGCGCAGCAGGAGGAATTTCTGTGCGGGATGAGTACAGAGAATAGGAATATTTTTAAGTCTGTGTCAATTATACTTTAGACGTTCTTGCTGACCTAGCGGTAGTGGAGAATTAATTCATCTCAGCAGCGACTGGATCAAAGGCATGAATCGGACACTCAGATATCATTAGCAGTGAGAATAGATAGTTTTCAACTATTTGTGGGAATCATATTTTTATACTTCAGTGAGATCGTCATCCGCCGCTTGGGTAGATTTATCGATAGCATTGATGGTATTTTCCTTGATATTCAAGGATTACAACGTCAGAAACTAGCGCGATCTAATTCAGTAATTTTACAGATTGATATCTTTACTGATTAATGTGGGTAAAATAGAGTTGACATGATTATGATTGCAAAACCTGTGACGGATCATTGTTTATTATTTTGCCTGCCTAATATATCTATATAAGATTGCAATATATACTTATTGAAATCGCTTAAATGGCTTGCCATAGCTAGGTAGCAATCAAAAATTAAACTGGTTTGAGCTAGTAAATATGCAACTAATAGTCAAAAATTAGTTGTGACTCTACTCGAATCGAGATATAAAAAAATCTGTTTAGGAACAGTAACATGGACGATAACAAGCAGCAGATTATTCACTACTTCATTGAAGAAGCACAGGAACATCTAGAGACAGTAGAACAAGGTTTATTAGATCTAGCAGAAGTTATCTCTGACGCAGAACGTGTCAATGAAATGTTTAGGGCTGCCCACTCGATCAAAGGTGGTGCAGCCATGCTGGGTTTTGAAAGTATTCAGGGCACCGCGCACCATTTAGAAGATTGCTTCAAGATTTTACGCGATCATCCAGTCCCGATCGATCAAAAATTAGAAACGCTATTTCTTCAAGGTTATGACGCGCTCAAAGCCCTAGTTGAAGAATTAGCGAATTCGCCAACGTTGAGTCTCCGCCCAGAAATCGTTGAAGGAATATTGTCTGGCTCTGCTGCAAATTTTGTGGCGCTGGAAGAGTATCTAGAAGAAATGCTCAACAGCATCACCCATGATACTGCGAATCGAGAATTACCATTGGTTGCGGCAACAGTCGGTGGTGGTACGGCAGTGATGGCTCCGCCAATTAATGTTGTGGCAGTAGTCACAGCTGCACTTCAGCAGATGTTGGTACTGTTCAAGCAGGGTGATAGTCCAGCGAACCGTCAACAGTTAGTCAGCATCGCCCAATCGCTATCGAGCTTAAAAGCTGAAGCAACTAACTGGCAAGCTTTAGTCTCAGCAACTGGCTCGGCGATCGCCAACCAGCATAATACTTACAATGCGATCGCTCCCCTCGTAATCCGCGAGCTGAAGCAAGCTGGTGACTTACTTGCAGCAGATCGAGATCGGGATATCACCACATCAGTGGCTCTCCAACAAGCAACTACCACTGTTGCACCTGTAGCTTCAGTCGCTCCAGTCGCAGCCACCCAAATCACGATTCCGATCGATGTTCGTGGTGCCGCACAAGGTATCTTACAGAACTTCAGTCGTCAACAGGTAACTGAACTGGTAGTCTTACTCCACCGAGTCATTTCCAATTCTAAGCAAAACTAGTTGCACCTAAATCTGGTGGTACATCTTGCCATCTGCCCTCACCGACAGCTCGGATTGCTTCGGTGAGATTAACTTCTCCAGTATAGATTGCTCGACCGACGATCGCCCCCGTAACACCGATGGTACTGAGCGAGAGTAAACTCAGTAAATCTTGGAGCGAACTCACGCCACCAGAAGCAATCACGGGGATGTCGATCGCATTTGCCATTTCCCGCAGTGCCTCCAAGTTTGGCCCTGTCATGGTGCCATCACGGTGGATATCTGTGTAAATAATTGCGGCTACGCCGATTGTTGCCATCCGTTTTGCCAGATCCGTGGCTAGGACTTGGGAAGTCTCGATCCAACCTTTGGTAGCAACTTTGCCAGCACGAGCATCAATACCGACAACGATCTGTTGTGGGTATTTTTTGCATAAAGTCTGAACTAATTCTGGCTGTTCGACAGCGATCGTTCCTAGAATCACCCGATCGACTCCTAATGTCAATAGCTGCTGGACACTCGCTTCAGTCCGCAGTCCGCCCCCAACCTGAATTTGCACTGGTTGAGTCGCAGTCTTTTTGACCATCTCTACAATACTAGCGATCGCTTCCAAATTCACTGGGTGTCCAGCTTTAGCACCATCTAAATCGACCAGATGCAATTTATTTGCACCCTGTTCGAGCCAAGATTGCGCCATCGCAGCGGGGTTGTCATTAAATACTTCAGACTTGGCATAGTCCCCCTGATACAGCCGCACACACTTACCATCAAGTAGATCGATCGCCGGAAAGATATCCATAGTTTTAAGAATAGGCTAGAAAATGCCTTAATCTGAATTAGAAGTCAGGCTGAGATTTTAATTGTAACAAATCTTCCCAATCCTAAAACCTAACACTTACAGCCGAAAGCCTTCGGGAGATC
>JANNDQ010000275.1:0-2305 GCA_031387965.1 Chamaesiphon sp. OTE_75_metabat_567 | reverse complement strand
AAATCGATATCTACACCAACATTCTGAAACGGAGATTGATTGAGATCGAAGTGAATATCCGGTTCTTGTGAATGTACGACAATTAACCTCAGCTTCTCCCAAATCTCTTCACTGCTGGCCATTTCATGCCAAACTCTTAATAATCCAAAAAAGTTTGTCGCAATTGAAGATTTGAAAATCAAATCCACTTTGTCAAGGGCGATCGCAATTGGAGTTGCAGTCGATTTCAATAAATAAGATTGAAAATAAGTCGTGCAGTTATCTTTACTAGTAAAAAACTCGTCGTCCCAATACTCATCAAATTTTTTTGGCAAGCCTAACTGCTGACCGATGCTAGCACAAAACCAGCGGAGGAATTTATTTAAATCGGTTAATAAAGATTCATCAATAATTTGAAAATTGAGGTTGACAGATTGATACTCTAGCTGTTTAGCTCGATCGCGAATGCGGATCATCAATGAAGACTTGCCCATTTGTCCAGGTGCCCTAATCTTAATTAATGCCCCTTTGCTCTCGATCGCTTGATAACATCGACCTTCTACTGGCGGACGTTCGATATAAAAAGGTGAATCTAGCCTAACCAAACTTCCTGGTTCTTCCAGCGGAAGATCGATCGGCTTAACTATTTCTGTAACATAATCATTCACTGGTGATTTTGGTTCGATAATCGAATTTTTAGAGGTAATGGCTAATTTTTCCTCGATCGATTCCAACTTAGCATCCAATTCTTTGATTTCTGATTCAGCCTGTTTGATTTGCTGCTCTAATTTAAATTTATTTGATGGATCGGTTTCGATCGCAATTGCCTTCCGCAATCGACCTAACTTTTCACTCAATAAATTAGATTGGCTTTCCAGTCCAGCTTGTTCCTGTGCTAATCTGCGCCGCAGTCCTTCGATCTGATTATTGCTTAGACCCCCCGCTCGATCCCCGACTTCTTCGAGAAGTCGGGGATCTGAAGCCCTGGTAGTTTCAATTGTCGGAAGCGGTATTATTCCATAAAGTTGCATATCGTAACCCGAAAGAGGTGGGATCGATCGAGTCAACAGTACAGGTGTCAAATCTTCAGGAATCCCATCTAGCTCGATCGCATTTTTCCCCGAAAGAAAAGCTTCTTCAATCGATCGATTGTCCCAAATTGCCCGATAGAAACCTTGCGAAAACTGCCGCGCGGCAATGTCGCCGATCGCGCGATTCATCCCCACGACATAGGGAATATATTTGACAATTTCCTGTGCTTGCTGGGCGGAATAGCAAGAATTTAATACCACGCAAACCACTCGATCTTTAAACAAGTCAAACATATTAGCCAGAGCCACCCCTGACACCACTTTCGATCGACCATTATCATCCTCAAACATCAAGCCTTGGGGCTGTAAATCGTCATCCAAGATCGGCGTAAATTTGCGACTGGAGCTTGGCTCGTTCTCAGCTATCGGCTCTCCCACACCATGTCCCGAAAAATGCACGATCTGCGGTTGGAGATCGTACAGATATTGTTGCAACTCATTGGGACGCACTGAACCTCTCGCCGCAATCTCAAATCGATCGCGGTTTTTGGATAGTTGCAAGGTGGTGCGGATTTCGCCGACTTCTCTGTCTAAACTCAGTCGCACCGTATCGATCGGATTTGCCGCCAGAATTAGAATTTTTTCAACGGAGTTATTACTCATCTCGATCGATCGCTACTTAAGTTGGAGATTTATGCCTGAATCAGCTCGATCGGGCTATGGTGAAGATATTGTATCAATTTTACATTCACAAGATACAACAAATACACAATTCCACATTAGCAACAAAGCTGGGCTTTGGTAAGACTGATGAAATAAGTGCTTGACATCGATCGAGATATTTGAAAATATGCATTCGGAGTTTGGATTAAAACCCAAAACCCGACAGCCATATCAATTTACCAACTTAGAGCGGCCCATAATAAAAGAGCACTTCGATACGCTCCCGACCATTAGCCTGTTGTGGTCGATCGAGCAATTGCACCACAGATCTAAAGTCGATACTGCTTTTATATTTAATGATGGTATCGAGTTGTGGGCGAGTATTTTTAGCTCCATAGTTTGCGAGTGCGATGATTCCGGACTGGAGATCTATCGGTGAATTGAGTCCGCCAACAATCTGCCGCATCAGTCGTGCAGATCGCTGATACAAATATTTGGGATCTTGTGAATTCTTAGAACGTCGATTTGTCTCAAAGCGAAAATTGAGTGTCAAGAATTCACAACCGCTATTGGTAATTGTTAATCGATCGCCATTATTTAGCTTGACTGTTTCGATCCCTTCAGAGATAATT
>JANNDQ010000225.1:0-15673 GCA_031387965.1 Chamaesiphon sp. OTE_75_metabat_567 | reverse complement strand
AACGCCGCCGAAGCAGCCCGTCGCGCACGGGAATTAGTCCGGCGTAAATCAGTCTTAGAATCTTCAACTTTACCTGGTAAATTAGCAGATTGTAGCTCAAAAGATCCCAGCGAATCAGAGATTTTCATCGTCGAAGGCGAGTCAGCTGGGGGGAGTGCCAAACAAGGCAGGGACAGACGTTTCCAAGCAATCTTGCCCCTACGCGGCAAGATTTTAAACATTGAGAAAACCGAAGATTCTAAGATTTACAAAAATACTGAAATTCAGGCTCTAATTACCGCATTAGGATTGGGTGTACGGGGTGAAGAATTTAATGAGAAACAGCTTCGTTACCACCGCATTTGTTTAATGACAGATGCTGATGTTGATGGTGCCCACATTCGGACGCTATTGCTGACATTCTTCTACCGTTATCAACGCGCCTTAATTGAGCAAGGATATATCTATATTGCTTGCCCACCCCTGTATAAATTAGAACGCGGACGCAATCACTATTATTGTTACAGCGAACGTGAATTGCAGAAGAAAATCTCTGAATTCCCGGCGAATGCCAACTACACAATTCAACGATTCAAAGGGCTGGGAGAAATGATGCCCAAACAGTTGTGGGAAACCACAATGGATCGGGAAACTCGCACCCTCAAGCGAGTTGAAATTCAAGATGCCGCAGAAGCAGATCGAATATTCACGATCCTCATGGGTGATCGTGTTGCACCTCGACGTGAATTTATCGAAACCTATGGACCAAAACTAAATCTGATGGATTTAGACATTTAGGAATGAGGATTAAATAACGTACAATTCCTCCGTTGGTAGGGGCAATGTCTTGTCGGTTTTTTATTCTGGGGTTCCCTCAGAATAAAGCCGCCGCTTCATGAATTGCCCCTACCAACGATTTGAGTAACGATAGGTGTGTGTATTATAGAACCCATTTGAGATCTTTTAGTGGGGAAGGGCGGGTTTTGCTCGAAGATGATGGTGTTAGACGAAGATTTTTGGCATAAACCAGCCCCTACGGTTGGCTATTGTTCATTCTACGGGTATGTAGGGGTAGGTTCATGCAGTCTAATGTCGATCTTACTGTTCGAACTTAGACAAAACCTACCCTCCTTCACTAGGATCTAAAAAGATCTCAAATGGATTCTATAAAATCCTCATTCCAAAGAGCTTCGCAGCCTTCAAACTACTGAGCTGGTTTCAACGTCAACAGCGCCTCAAACTGATTAGTGTTTTTGTCTGGTTGAGTCGAACTCATCCCCAATCCTTGGATTGAGGTAATCATCGCGTTGACATCAGCGGGAATTGATTGAGTTGCGGCTGCACCGATTTTGCTGTTGACTAAACCATAGACTTTTTCAACATCGATGTAGACGTAGCTCTGCTTGTCAGCAGGCATCGCGCTCATCGTACTAGTGAAATTAACCGCTTTATCGATCGATTCGCTCGGGCGGTTAGCAACTTTGTCCATCAAGCCATCGCCCATCACTACTGTTAGAGATTTGTCACTCAACCAGCCATAGCTGAGGACGGTAACTTGTCCACCCGGAGCCTTGAGATCGAAAACTTGAGTACTGCCAACTTGCCGGGGTTCGACAGTTCCACCAGCACCCTTGGCTAGCTCGGCAAGTTTAGCTACCGTGTTGTCCGTAACGGCTCGATCTGTACTATCGATCGTTAAAACCCCACCAACGCCAGCCTGAGCGGTAATCCCAGTGCTTACTGGTATCATCCCAAGCGTGTATTCACCACCCATCCAACTAAACACATCTTTGTCGAGATCTAACTTGGTTGATTGGGTGAAACCTTGGCGGATTTGATTAAATATTTCTTGGCTACCTGGTTGGGCTTGAGCAACTTTGTTTGTCTCCGTCCAAACTTGATTTAAGCCAGTACCACCCGCCAGCAGCAAGGTGTCAGCGGGGAAACTGCCGATCGCTTTATTTCCTGTCGCTGGTAAACTGAGCGTAGTACCATCAGTCTTAGCCACTAATTTCATTCTAATTCCGGCATCTTCGATCGCAATTCCACCCCCAAAAGACTTAATTTTCTCCAATTGAGCGAGGGTAAGTGGATCGAGAGTGACTGGTTGCTTGCCAGATTTGAGCAATTGCTGAACGCCCTGAAGATAGTTGGGCATGTAGAACGCCATGATCGGCTGCTTGAGTCCGAGGCTATCACCCTTAAACCAATCACTGCCAGCTTTACTAGCGAGCGAGGGTTGACCATTGGCAGTATCGATCGCCAATTCTACTGTACGCTGGGTTGGAGCAAGAACCAATCGATCGTTGACAATTGCGCTAAAGGTTTCACCGCTACCTTTGCCAGAGTCGGTGATTTTCACGCCCTTGTAATCGATTTCTTTAATCGGCTCTTTGCTTTGGGCTTTAAGTCTATTGGCAAAATCTAGCGCTTTAAGTTTATCCTTAATCCCGATCGCAATTAGGACAGGCGGTTTATCTGATTTAGTGCCAGTATCCGGTAAGACGGCAATCATCGCATTGCTCGCCCACGGCTGCACATCCTTGTCAAAATCCATCTTAATTGGATTTAGGAATTGTGCCTGTGCCTCTTTGAGTTGAGCTGTGATCACTTTCTGCGCTGCTGGAGTCCCAAATTTTTGGAGCTTTGCCCAAGCTTCTGGTTCATTAGAAATATATGCTGCCATGTATGCGTCTGCGGGAATTACTGATGCCAGATCGCCAGCGTTACTTTCACCACTATAGAAATATTTGTAGCCTGCATATCCCGTTCCAGCAGCTGCTACCAAGAGTGCCGCAGTGACAATGCCTTTCTTCGCCATATGTTTTAGATTGTTGGAGTTTAGAGCGCATAGCCGCTGTTACGGAAAGAACGCTAGTATATCTTTAATTATTCAGTCAACCAAGATTTAATTCCGGAAGATTTCCTCATAATTAGCACATTTGATTGAGGATATCGAATTATCCGCTGATCTTATGCCATTCTTGCTGCCTGAGGGCACCTAAATATCTCTCAGTTAAATGGCTGACATGAATTACTAGCTATCGCCTGGAATCGCCATTGTCTGTACAAATTGCTGAAAGTACTTGACTTATTTAAGTGTATTCATTTGTTAAAAACACGCCATTAATGTAATATTTATAACAGCGATAATCAGCTATTATTAGTATAATAGAGATAGAGTTATGACTAAATTTAATGATTACTCAAATTGTGCCGACCGCAGACTCCCGGTGGCAACAATGCTTGGATACTATTCCTCATGATTTTTATCATCTCCCTGGATACTTGGATCTGGAAGGAAATAGGCATCACGCCACTCCTGAAGCGATACTTATTCAAGATGAAGAAAAAATATTCTTTTTACCCTATCTAGTTCGAGACTGTACTAATTTACTAGAGCCAAATAATTTTGGAGGCGATTATTCTGCCGTTGGCGTTCGTACCTACGATATTATTTCCCCGTATGGTTATCCGGGACCATTGCTCAATCAAGCGGGTGAAGAGCCAACATTTATCAAAAAATGCTTCAATTTAATCCACGAGAACTGGCATCAACGAAATATTTGCTCGGCATTTATTCGATTGCATCCACTGCTAAATAGTTATATCGATATCATCGAAGATCGAGATCCCTTTATTGTCTGTAATCAAGGAGATGTTGTGGTTTGCGATTTGACCAAAGATTCTAGTGACATTTGGCAGCAGACAAGGATAAACCATCGTCGTAAAATCACTAAACTAGGCAAGTCTGGATTTACTGCCAAAGTGAGATCGCTCAACGAATGCCTGGATGTATTTATCGATATCTATCAAGAGACGATGGATAGAGTTAATGCTAAAAGCAGTTATTATTTTAAGCGAGAATACTTTCAAAGTCTCGATCATATTCTCAAAGGTCGGCTCCATGTTTGTGTTGTTGAGATTGATGGAGAGGTTGTTTCAGCCAGCTTAATGACGGAACTTAATGGCATTGTTCAATATCATCTTGGTGGGACTAAAACAAAGTTTTTACCACATTCTCCGGCAACAATGATGTTCGACTACATGATTAAGTGGTCAAAACAGAGAGAAAATCGCTACTTAAATTTAGGTGGTGGACTTGGAGGTAATCAAGATTCTTTATATCACTTCAAGGCTGGTTTTTCGGATCAAGTCAGACCGTTTATGACCATGAAAACTATTGTTAATCAAGATATTTATAACCAACTCACATATCTCAGGGCTGAGTCTCTGGGAATAACGATCCCTGTCGCCCTCAGTACATCCTTTTTTCCTGCTTATCGTTCGTGTTAATATTGATTGTTATTTTCTGTTGGAGCGGGCTTTCCCCCAATGATCGAGCCACTGCTTAGTATAAAATAGTATCATTATCATCAGCTCAAATATGTCGTCGAGTACTAATAATAAAGATTTATATAGTGGTGTAGAGTTCTCGACGTGGCTCGATCTCCAAGAACTACTATCAACAGAAAAAAAATTGATTCAAGCACATCTCCAGCCAGATCTTCACACAGTTGAAGCTGGTACAAATGGCGGAAGAATATTGCTCAATATGCAGGCACTAGGATTCAAGAATCTCGCTGGATTTGACTATGTGCCAGCCTTGATCGATCGAGCCATCGAGCGAGATCCAAATCGCACTATCGATTTTCAAGTTCAAGACGCGGTTGGACTGGCTTATCCAGATGCTGGTTTCGACCAAATTATTTACCTCCAGCAGATTATTTGCCTGATTGAGAATCAGCAGGATCGATTAAAAGCAGTCCAAGAGTCTCATCGAATTCTTAAACCGGGTGGTGTTGGCTTATTTTCATTTCTAAGTTTTGAGTCGCGCAGTTCAAAATTGATTTACGCCATCTATCTGAAATATATTCAGCTAATCCGCAAACTACGTCGAGATGAGCGGAGTATTCAAGAGTTACCTTGGCTAATGTTGGGTGGGAAACTGAATTTCGGAGCGATGCTCGATCGAGCACCATACACTTATTGGTATCGAGTGAGCGAAGCTTACGATTTGTTGAAGTCCGTCGGCTTTGAGATCGTTTCACTGGGCAGCGAGGAGCAGACTAGTACTGATGACATGGCGACTACCGATAACCAATTGTTAACCAAAAAAGTTTCAGGGATGCTGTATATTGTGGTGAGAAAATTAGGGAATAATTAGTCCATCACGATCAAAGCTAGTAACTTCATGAACAGCAGATGACACGAGCCACTACTAATAAAGATTTGTATGGTGGCAGAGAATTTTCGACTTGGCTTAACAGTCAAAGTTTGTTGAAAGTTGAAGAATATTTAATTACAAAATATTTAAGCCCCAATCTACTAACTGTTGATGCTGGGACAAATGGGGGTAGAATCGCCCAAGGAATGCGAGGAATAGGCTTTACATCCCTTGCCGGATTTGACTATATTCCAGGGCTGATTGAGCAGGCGATCATTCGAGATCCAGGGCGGACAATTGATTTCCAAGTTCAAGATGCAACTGGACTAGCTTATCTAGATAGCAGCTTTGACCAAATTGTCTACCTCCAACAAATCCTCTGCACCATGGAAAATGCCGCAGATCGATTAAGCGCAGTCAAGGAATCTTATCGGATTCTCAAGCCACAGGGAATCGGCTTATTTTCAGTTTTGAGCTTTGAATCACGAACTTCAGGCGCGGTTTTTTCTAGCTATTACGCTTACCTAAAAATGCTCCGAAGATTACGCACAGACAATCTGAGTCTTCAATACTCACCCTGGTTGAGAGCGGCTGGCAAGCCTAATTTTGGGGCGATGCTCGATCGAGCACCATACTCTTACTGGTATCGAGTTAGCGAAGCGTGCGATCTACTCAAGTCAGCTGGCTTTAAAATTATTGCCATGGGTAGCGAACAGCAGATTAATAACGATCGACTCAGAACAACCGATCAAGAGTTGTTAGCTGAGGGGGTTTCGGGACATTTATATTTTGTAGTGAAAAAATAGCGATCGGCTGGTACTGACATTTTTTCGGGAAAGCCCTCAAGTAGACTTGAAGATCCACTCAAGCTAATTAATTCCTACGCGGCATATCTTACATCCAAATCAAACTGGGTATAATAAAGCCTAGATACCATCAAGCAGCATCGACCCACTCAGGTGTAGAGTAAATTTGCAAGGGTCTTCATCTACTCATAAACTTCCGGCAATGACAAAACCCATCCTACTGTCAACTCCACACATGGGCAAGCACGAACAAAAGTTCGTCACCGAAGCCTTTGAAACTAACTGGATCGCCCCAGTTGGTCCCCACGTAGACGCTTTTGAGCAAGAGTTTTGCCAGACAGTTGGTGCGAGTCATGCCGCTGCGGTTACTTCTGGCACAGCGGCACTCCATCTAGCTCTGAAACTTGTTGGGGTAGGAGTGGGAGATGAAGTATTTTGTTCGAGCCTGACTTTTTCGGCCAGTGCCAATCCGATCGCTTATCTTGGTGCTAAACCTGTCTTTATTGACAGCGACAGAAGATCGTGGAACATGAACCCTGATTTACTCACAGCGGCACTGGCTCAAAAAGCCAAATTAGGCAAACTGCCAAAAGCGGTAATTCTCGTGCATTTGTACGGACAAAGTGCCGATATCGATCCAATTCTCAAGGCGTGTCAGCACTATGGAGTGCCGATGATCGAGGATGCAGCCGAGGCTTTGGGCGCGACATACAAAGGTCGTACTCCAGGTACTTTTGGGACAATTGGGATCTTCTCATTCAATGGCAATAAAATTATTACCACTTCCGGCGGCGGCATGTTGGTATCGGAAGATGCCAGTCTAGTCTCCAAGGCGAGATTTCTAGCGACACAAGCCCGCGATCCAGCACCCCACTATCAACACTCAGAAATCGGCTATAACTATCGCCTCAGCAACGTTTTAGCTGGAATTGGACGGGGACAACTGATGGTGCTCGCAGATCGAGTTGCCGCTAGACGACGCAACTGCGAGGTTTACGAACAGGCGCTGGGAAGTATTCCTGGAGTCGAATTCATGCCTGAAGCACCCTGGGGCATCGCTACCCGCTGGCTGACTTGTCTAACCATCGACCCCCAGCAATTTGGCGCAGATCGCGAACAAATCCGCCTAGCACTAGCCGAGCAACAAATTGAAGCCCGCCCAGTCTGGAAACCACTGCACCTCCAACCGGTCTTCAGTGATGCTGAATGTTTTGGTGGCGAGGTTGCCGAAGATTTATTCGATCGCGGACTCTGTTTACCTTCTGGCTCGAATTTAACCGATGCCGAACTCGATCGGGTAATTCAAGCAATTCTTCAAGTCAGGAATTCTGCCAGTGTTAAGGTGCCAGCGGCAACTACTCGCTAGAGCCTATATCAGTTACGAAATAGACGCATCCAACTAACAAGCCCCACCCACAGATCGATTCCCCGGACGGAGGTAATGCGAAGCGCGCCACGCTTCACACAGATCGAACCTTGTGCAGGGGAGTTTGAGGGGCGGCACCCCGCTCCTCAACGGGGGGTCTGGGGGTCGGAACCCCCAGATCCGGGTTCTCAGCACCAGCAACCTGAAGCTAAGCACCAGTCAAGTCATTGTCTTGAAAGGAAAATTCTTATATCGACGGTAAATACTACCGTAATAGCACGCCCACGAGAGTCGATCGAGTGCCTGATAATTAAGTCATCAGCGCCATCATTACTCTTACGATCGTGCCAAAACCAATCGAACCTGCTACTGCAAACCAGCCAGAACCCAAATCAGCACTAGATCTTTGGAAAAATCGGCTGACGGGGGGCTGGCATACTGCCACAGAGCGAATGCTGCAAATTTTGCCCGTCGATAAAGCCGCTCAAACAGTAGGTAAATGGTTTAGTGTGGATGATACCCAAATTGCCGAGATTTTAGCTAGTGTCCGCACTCAATTGCCTACCACCGAAGCATTACTGATCGGTAAGCCCCAAGCAGGTAAAAGTTCGATTGTGCGCGGATTAACCGGAGTATCAGCAGAAATTGTCGGACAGGGATTTCGACCCCATACCCAATCAACGATCCGCTATAGTTATCCTTCGGCTGAATTACCCTTATTAGTATTTACAGATACAGTCGGATTGGGCGATATCGATCGAGATAGCAACAGTCTGATTCAAGAACTAGTCAGCGATCTCGATGCCGAAACTAGTCGTCCGCGCATTATTATTCTCACCGTCAAAATCAATGATTTTGCGATCGACACCCTCCGCCAAATTGCCGCTGAGTTGCGTCGAAAATATCCGCAAATTCCCTGTCTGCTGGCAGTCACATGCCTACACGAAGTTTATCCAAATAGTCAAACCGAGCATCCAGAGGAACCAACTAGCATCGAGTCAGTTGATCGTGCGTACATAGCCCTCCAGCAGTCATTCACCAGACTATTCGATCGATCCGTGCTGATTGACTTCACCCTAGCAGAAGATGGCTACAGCCCTGAATTCTATGGCTTAGAGGCGATGCGTGAAACTCTTGCCGATCTCCTCCCCGAAGCCGAGTCGAGAGCGATGTCGCAACTGCTGGAAAGTAATACTTCACCAATTAGTGGAGCTTCTGGTGACAGAATCGGTAATATTTATCGCGATGTTGCTCGTCGCTACATCTTGCCCTGCTCGATCGCCGCTGGTACTGTGGCAGCGATTCCCTTGCCCTTCGCCGATCTGCCCGTGCTGACTGCCATTCAAGTCTCGATGGTTGGACTATTGGGCAAATTATACGGTCAGACTTTGACTCCATCTCAAGCTGGGGGCGTAGTCAGCGCGATCGCGGGTGGTTTCGTAGCGCAACTAGTCGCCCGACAGTTGATTAAGTTTATTCCTGGATTTGGGAGTGTGATCTCCGCTTCCTGGGCGGCTGCCTACACGGTGGCACTAGGTGAAGGTGCCTGTGTGTATTTCGGCGATCTGATGGGCGGCAAAACCCCCGATCCGCAACAGATCCAATCAGTCATGGCAGCAGCTTTTACTACTGCCAAAGAACAATTCAAGATTACCTAAAGCCCAAAGCCTAAAGCCCAAAGCCTAAGCCCTACAATCCTGGTGGTAGATTCTTACGGGCATAAGGCATCGATCGACGGAGATTGTCTACAGCGTACTGGATTTCCTGAGTTGGATCTACCGCAGTCCAGATTCCAGCCGTAGGCATCCGACTTTCAAAGTGTAAGTGTGGGCCAGTTGAGTTACCAGTGCTGCCTACTAGCCCAATCACGGTACCTTGAGCGATCGTTTGTCCTGCTTGGACAGATATCTCGGAGAGGTGACCATAGACTGTCTGCTGAGTGTCACTGTGCTGAATGATGATCGCTTTACCATATCCACCATTCCAGCCTGCGGAAATGACTGTTCCAGATCCAGCTGCCACTACTGGCGCACCTGATGGTGCCGCAAGATCTAGCCCGGAATGAAAGCGTCGCTTTCCTGTCAGTGGATGAGTCCGCCATCCAAACCGAGAACTAACCCGTGTGGGGGCCATCAGCGGATAGATTAATTCGGTGCTTGGCTCAGATGCTGCTGGAGTATCGATCGAGGCGGGGCTGGCTGGTATGGCTGGAGTCGTAGCTGTGGGTGGATCGATCGGCGTGATTGGGGCTTGAGCTATTGGTAGCGGATTTGGTTTAGCATAGATTTTGACAGTCTTAGGCGAATTGACGATCGGCTGCACACTGATCGCTCTATTGGTCTTAACGCCGCTAATTGTCTGAGTTAGCGGTGGCGGCACAGGAATTTCTACTGACGTTTCCCATGCGGATCGAGCTGGTGTGGAACTAATTTGATTGGCATGGCTCCTGCTCTGGAGCATCATTGAAACATCGCTGGCAAATACATTCGTTTGAGGATTAAGAATGATCGGTTGCTGTCGATCGGCTAAGTTATTATTAATAATCTCGGTGGGACGATTCTCTTTCTGCGCAGGCAGACGCTTTTGCGGAGGCAAACGCTTCGCGAACGCGAACAGAGAGGCTACGCCAACAAAATCCATTTGCGCGGATTTAATCTGTACGAGATCGGGGCTACTATTTGTACTTAATGGCTGAGGATCTAATGTGTTATTTGCTACTAAGTTTTTTAAAGTAAATAACGAATTTTGTGCAGTTGTAGCTTGAGCACTCAGAAATGCACCAGTAATAACTAACAAACTCAAGGATATCTTTGTGCTCATAAGTACATGGAAGTAAGTATAAAGTAGCAATCTAAATCTCAAGCCTAAGTGCCAAGGTTAGAACTTGTTAAGTATAGCAATATTCTGCGATTATCTTTATTTCACTGATCGATTTCGACCCCAGCGACGATAGAGCCAGAAAGCAATTATGACGATCGCCAGCACAATCCACATCGGCGCACCAAGAATCAGGATCAACACTAGCATCATTAACATGCCCTCAACCGCAGAAACACTAAAATCGTCTTTATCAATCACTCCTAGACTGTTCGGCTCAGCAGGTGGGATAACTAAGTTATCGATTTGTTGATAGTAGCTGGCAGCTTTTGCTTTGTGCTGAGCAAAATCAAAATTAAATGGGACTTTATTTCGATAGTTAATCAGGATATTACTGTTGTTATCTGGTTCTAAATCTGTAAATTCATGAATTAGATAATTATCTTTTTGACTATATTTCAATGTTTTGCGCGGAACAACTCCCAACAGATCTCCTTCATTCAAGCCATCGTTTAATTTAATAAAGACAGTTCCTTGCTGAATCTTGTCTTTCCACAATCTACCTGATTCGAGAATGTAAGCAAACCCATTATTTGTCGATGAATTGTAGCCTCTTTTAATCTGGGCGTTATGAGTGTCGATCGTATAGTAGACAGTGATGGTAGTATTTTTTTGGGGTGCAAACTCCATCGACCATACATGCCAGTTTAGATAGTCTTGTTTCAGCATGTTAGTCTTAACAGGCTGACCATTAACCAGTACTTTTAATGCTGCTAATTCATTAAAGAAAACAGCACCAATTTTAGAATCACCTGATTTAGCTTGGGCATCAATTTGCGGATTGATAAAATTCCCGTTATTTGGATAGCCAACCCTAATTGTAATTGGCTTACTTGTGGCGTTAAACATCTGATACTCACCCTTTACCACTCCAAAACCTGGATAAAGGTTGACCTTTACCACTTCGCTTTGCATCGCAATTTGTTGCCCTAATTTGGCATCTGCGGGAAAAAACGGCGTGAAACTATTACCCGTGCCGACATTGGAAATCGACGGCATCGCAGCATTACCAAACACTGGCTGGGCAAAAACGATCACCAGACATAGCAAACAAGCAATAATTGGATATCGATTAGTGGGATCAGACATCAGAGCAACGGGGTATTTAATCATCCTGCACTGAGGATACATTAAATCGATCGCCAGTATTTAAAAACTTACCAGCGTCAAACAGCGGAATCTGGGTATTAATAGCTAGTCGATAAAAATGATTGAATCTGGCTATATTAACTGTGGGTGGGAGTGTTTGCTGTCGCTGATGATTGAATATCTGCTGAAATTTACTAGTAATATCGCCTGTGAGCGAATTGCGAGTTGGCACAATGCAACGTTGACAGGGATTTATGCCGTAAAATCGAACATTCCCCACCTGAAAATTAACCACTTCACCAGGTTTACTAAATAATTTATCTTCCCAAAAAGCTGGAACGTGACTAATTTCTAAATTAGTTCTAAATCTCCGGCGAACCTCGGCTAAATCCAAGCTAGGAAACCAGTCAGAAATGGCTGCTAAAGTAGCTGTACTGATAATTGTCGGCCCATAGGCAGATAGATCATCTGGAAAGCCTGTGACGGTATTTTCGATGATAGTAACTGGAAAACAAAAGAACTCACTTAACCACTTCGCTAATTGAGCTAGCTCAGTCATCAGGCAAAATGTTTGAGGATGATTATCACCTGCTTGTACAGTAACTAGTAATTGCCGATCTAATTCGACAAATTTAAACCGACTGCGAATTTGGTGAATTTTAGCTGTACGTTTAGCATTTACAACTTTACCTCGATCGTCCACAATTGCCCACCGCCTGTCAAATTCTAGCGCGCCACCTAGCGATATTTTAGATCGATCGACTATTTTTCCATCCAACGATTTAATTGGATAAATAGTAATCTGTGTTAATACTGCTTGAGTATTTATTTCGATCGAATCAGCCATGAATTTAGAATCAAACATCGCGTAGGGTGGGCAATGCCCACCAGCTAGATTTTGGACATAATCTAGTTTACGGATAATTGCATATAAGCAACTAAGCGCAATTATTTATCCTAGAGTAATTGCATGAATTCTATGTGGTGGGCACTGCCCACCCTACTCAATTAAATTAATTTATTTAATAGCTAATATTGTTCTACTAAATTAAACTTATGACCACTATTAGCTGACTCACCACAAGTACGTGGAGTCGGAATAATTTTACCTGGATTGGCTAATTCTTTGGGATTGAATACATGCCGAATCCACTGCATGGTTTCAAGATCTGTCTCGGTAAACATCTCCGACATATAGCAGCGTTTATCGGCACCAATCCCATGTTCACCGGAAATACTGCCCCCAACTTTGACACAAAGTTTAAGAATTTCTCCGCCCAAAGCTTCAACTTTTTCTAACGCGCCTTCAACCGAGTTATCGTACAGAATTAATGGGTGTAAATTTCCATCCCCAGCGTGGAAAACGTTGGCAACAAAATGTCCATATTTTTCGCCTAGTTTTTCAATCTCTTGAAGGACATAGGATAACTGCGTGCGGGGAATTACTCCATCCTGAACGTAGTAGTCAGGACTAATTTTACCCATTGCTGCAAAAGCCGCTTTTCGCCCTTTCCACAGCCGCAACCGCTGTTCTGGCTCTGTTGCCGCAGTAATGTCTCGCGCTCCATTCTGACGGCAGATTTCGGCTACTAACGCCTGATTTGTCTCAACTTCTAGTACCGAGCCATCGATTTCAACTAGCAGAATTGCCACTGCATCGCGGGGATAACAATTAGTTTTCACCACATCTTCGACGGCATTGATACTAAACTTGTCCATCATCTCGATGCCAGCGGGAATTATCCCCGCGCTGATGATGCCGGAAACGGCACTTCCTGCTGCTTCAACGCTCTCGAAATCAGCCAGCAACACACAAATCGATTCAGGAGTTTTAAGGATTTTGAGGGTGATTTCGGTGGCAATGCCGAGGGTTCCTTCTGAGCCGACAAATAAGCCTGTTAAATCGTATCCGGGCATTTCGACGACTTCGCCACCGACATCGATAATTTCGCCACTGGGAATGACTAGTTTTAATCCCAGCACATGATTAGTTGTCACCCCATATTTGAGGCAGTGAACGCCGCCAGAATTTTCGGCTATGTTACCACCGATCGAGCAGATAATCTGACTGGACGGATCTGGCGCGTAATAAAACCCACCACCACTCACAGCCTGAGTTACCCAATTATTAATTACCCCAGGTTGAACAACTACTCGTTGATTCTCGATGTCTATTTTGAGAATTTGATTCATCAGCGTGGTGACAATCAACACGCAATCTTCCACAGGCAAAGCTCCACCTGATAGCCCAGTTCCCGCACCCCGCGCAATCCAGGCAATGTTGTATCGATCGCAAATTTTCACCGCTGCCGCTACCTGCTCCGTAGTCTTGGGCAAAATAACTAGAGCGGGACGTTTAGCGTAACTAGTTAAACCGTCACACTCATAGGTAATTAATTCTTCTCGCCGCTGAATGATGCCTTTGATACCGACGACAGCAGTTAGTTGTGCAATAATCGGCTTCCAGTCACGTACTGTAGATTTTTCTGCAAGTAGCATATCAATCGGGGCTGAAGAACTAAACGTATCCATCTTAATTATCTGTTATCTTCCTGCGGAAAAGGCTACGCCAAGGATAATTAATTATCAATTACTAGCTAGCCTTAATCTGTCCATTACCTGGAGTTTACCTTGAGCGAGTAATCTGGTTTCAGATTTTGGAGCGTTAATTATGCTGTCAATCGTTCAAAGTACGGATTTAGATTACTCACAACAACAGCATCAGCAACCATCTGTACTCAATAAGCGACTCTACTTCCACGCCAAAGGTGATGAGATTCCGCTATTTCCAGAAGGAGTCTGGCAAGTCACTCAGGGATTGGTACAACTGAGCGCCAACTACGAAGATGGCGAACAAGTATTATTTGGTTGGGCAGCGACTGGAGCCTGGTTTGGTACCCAAGGATCGGACACACTTGATTATCAAGCGATCGCGCTATCACCTGTATATTTAAGGTGGCTGCGATTGGATGAGATCGAGGGTTCGATGCGACTGTCACAGATTTTGCTACCAGCATTAGTAAAACGGATGCGTCAGGCTGAGTTGCTCCTAATTATCAATGGGCGCAGACATACAGTCGAGCGGTTAAAAGGCTTATTATCACTGCTGCGGGATGAGCTGGGTGAATCTTTGCCCAATAGTTAAACTCGGATCAGTTATAAGTTTACCCATCAACAGCTCGCTAGTGCGATCGGCACTACAAGAGTAACCGTCAGTCGGATGATGGCTCAGTTTCAAACCAAAGGCTACATGACACTCGATCGTCATCGGCACCTGATCCTGGATAATAGCTACTTTGGTGATATTGGCAACTAAACTTAATACCTAAAACCTAAAGTCTAAAGCCTAGAGCCTAAGTTGCGATTTGGGATCTTGATCGTAGTTTGTTAAGCTATTAGCTGAAACTATATTGATAGTCCTCGATCGCAACTATGGCAAAACGTCATCTTCCAGAAACAACTGCACATGTGCGTGTCACCCAACATTCTTGGCAATTCGGCAGAGTGATTGGTGAAGTTACTGCTGGAGAGTTTTCCTGGGATTTTCAGTGGCGGTGTCGGGAAGGACACTTTGAATTAATTGTCGAACCATCACTGGGACGCGCCCTAATTCAGGACGCGCTGGGGCGATTCTTAAAGCAATGGGATTATCAGTTAGAGGCTGGCGGTGATTATGAGTTTACTGTCAGAGCAAAATTTTAGGCATGAACATTTTGACAGGCAGTAGAGTCATGAGAAAATGTAACGATTAGATCGACTAAGATCTAAAGTTATGTTCAATCAAAATTTTCATCCTCATCCTATGAAAAAATTCGTCCTAACTGCCTTATCTACCGCCATTTATTCGCTCACAATGGCTATATCATCAGTTGCGCCTACTTTCGCCCAACAGCCTACTGTTGCACCTGCGGCTCCAGCCACAGCTCAACCGCAACCAGTCGATCGACTCAAGCTTACCAAAGATCAGCAAGCGAAACTAGTCAAGCTCGGACAAACTTTCACTCAGAAAAAGATGGCAGTCCTAACTCCTGCCCAGAAAGAAAAACTTGCTGCTGCCCAACAACAGGGTAAAGCACCAGATCTAGGATTGACTGTCGCTCAACAAAATCAACTTAAAACACTCTACGCCTCAGCCCTTGCACAGCAAGACGCAATTCTCACCGCCGAACAAAAAAAGACGCTCCAAGAACTTAACAAGCAATACGCACCGCCTCAACGATAATTAGTAAGCTAGAGAGGAGAAGATCAGTGCTAATTTTCAGAGATCTTCTCCTCTTTGATAAATTAACCAATATTAGTACTAGGCAGCGGAAATAAGCCTATCATTTCTTTCGCTCGTCTCCAGCGAATCGAGTAGGGGCAATTCATGAAGCGGCGTTTTTATTCGGG
>JANNDQ010000219.1:0-11889 GCA_031387965.1 Chamaesiphon sp. OTE_75_metabat_567 | reverse complement strand
GCGCTGCTGCTGCTGGTTTCGAGAAAGGATTGAACCGCGAAACTGAGCCAACATTGTTCTTGAACGACATCGATTAATTATTGGTGCTACGAGAATCTAGTCAGCTAAACAAAAACTCCTGTCGAATCGACAGGAGTTTTTGTGCTGATGGGGTAGCAAATAGCCTTAAAACAACAGGGATATTTAATAATATTAAAAAATACAATTGATCGCCACAACTGATCTAAGATTAGTTTGGTTACTCAGATTTTTAGATCATTCACCTTACAATTTGATTCAAATACCAGTAAAATTGGGTTTATTTTAAGTTGAATTTATCCAAGATCGGTCTTGAAATTATTAATCAGGAATAAACCTAATGTTCAAAAAGATTTTACTTGCACTTGGTGACTCTGCTGAATCACAAGAGATTCTGACCGCAGGATTGACATTAGCCGAAAAAATTGGGTCAGAAATTTTGCTATTGCATGTAATTAACCCATTAACGCCGACTGGGTTTAGTCCCCTAGTTGGTGGAGTGTTTCCAATGGTGAATGAGATTGCCCTCGATCAATATGCCCAACAATGGCGTGAATATGAACAACGTGGAATCGAGCAACTTCAGACATATGCAGCGCAAGCTAGAGCGCGCGGAGTTGAAGTTGAGGTTTCGCAGAACTTTGGTAATTCCGGATCGATAATTTGTGAAGTTGCCAAAAGTTGGTCGGCAGATGCGATTGTTATGGGTAGGAATCAGAAATCAATGATGAGTGAGATCTTTCTGGGTAGCACTAGCAATTACGTTTTACACCATGCGCCTTGCTCGGTAATCGTGATTCAGTTGCCAGCGGCTTAGTTGTCTAGTGAATAAGGCTGATTTTCGATCGCAATCAGGACGAGGAATGAGCCGCTGTTCACGATCAAAATAGATCTATGCCACAGAGATTTTTGCTGAGATTGCCAGGGTTGCGCCAATTGTCGGGCTATCAGAGATCGTGGTTGCGGGGAGATATCCTTGCAGGGGTTACGGTTGCTGCTTATCTGATTCCCCAATGTATGGCATACGGCGAATTAGTTGGCGTTCCGCCTGTGGTGGGACTGTGGACGATTCTACCTGCGCTGTTTGTTTATGCCCTATTCGGCTCGTCGCGCCAACTCTCCGTTGGGCCAGAATCAACTACGGCGGTGATGACGGCAGCGGTAATTGCGCCGCTATTACTGGCA
The DNA here is from genome assembly GCA_031387965.1 of Chamaesiphon sp. OTE_75_metabat_567. Taxonomy (GTDB): domain Bacteria; phylum Cyanobacteriota; class Cyanobacteriia; order Cyanobacteriales; family Chamaesiphonaceae; genus Chamaesiphon. Next base: position 10,686 of record JANNDQ010000219.1, on the reverse strand, counting down.
GATGGGAGTAATTATCAAGTGCTGGCTGCGACTCTGGCGATCTTGGTGGGAGCGATCTGTGTTGTTGGCTACGTTGCAAAGTTAGGGTTTCTGGCAAACTTGCTTTCCAAGCCGATTTTAGTTGGCTATATGGCAGGTGTCGCGCTGATCATGATGGCGGGACAATTGGGCAAAGTTAGCGGCATGTCGATTGCAGGTATTACGGTATTTGAGCAGGTAAGCCAATTTAGCCAGCAGATTGCTCAAATCCACCCGATCACTCTGATTTTAGCTGGATTAGTACTAGGTTTCCTCTTCACAATCGGGCATTTTTACCCCAAGGCACCTGCACCTCTACTAGCCGTATTAATCAGCACTGCTGCGGTAGCAATCTTCGATCTTGACCGCCAAGGATTAGCCGTTGTGGGCGCGATCGAGGCAGGTTTGCCGCGATTCATCGTTCCCAACTTTCCTGCCCAGTTCCCAGCCCTGCTAGCCTCAGCTCTGGGGATTGCGATCGTTGGTTATTCCGACAATGTGCTGACGGCTCGCTCGTTTGCCGCTCGCCACCATTACAATGTCGATCCGAATCAGGAATTACTCGCTCTGGGGCTGGCGAATCTGGGAGCGGGATTGGTGCAGGGATTTCCAGTCAGCAGTAGTAATAGCCGCACGGCAATTGGCGCTGATTCGGGCAGTAAAACCCAACTTTTTTCGCTAGTGGCGATGGGGATGGTGATTGCGGTGCTGCTGTGGTTGCGACCAGTTTTAGCACTATTCCCCAAGGCGGCATTGGGGGCAATTGTAATTTTTGCAGCGCTTAAATTGATTGAAATTCCTGAATTTGTGCGGCTCTATCGATTTCGGCGGAGTGAGTTTTTCCTAGCAATTATCACTACTTTGGGGGTGTTGTTTACAGATATTTTAGTGGGTGTAGGAATTGCCGTAGGTTTATCGGTGATTGAACTATTATCGCGATTGGCACATCCCCATGATGCTGTCGAAGGCACGGTGCCGAATCTACCAGGACTGCATGATATTGATGATTGGGTAGGTGCGACGACGATTCCTGGATTGGTAATTTATCGCTATGATGCGCCGCTGTGTTTCGCTAATGCTGAGGATTTTAAATCTCGCGCTTTGAGATCGATCGAATTAGAAATCACTCCTGTAGAATGGTTTGTGCTTAATACTGAAGCAATTTCAGAAATTGATATCACGGCAATGGATATGTTGGGGGAGCTGTATGCTGAATTAACAGCTAGGAAGATCACTTTTGCAATGACGCGAGTGAAGCAGGATCTCTATGCTCAATTGCAACGATCTCCGTTGCTGGCGCAAATCGGTGAGGAACGGATCTACCTCACGATACATACGATGATGATCGGTTTTGAATCTCGTTAGATAGATATTTGCGGAGTTTGTTCGCTTCAAATCAAATTTTCATTCTAAAATTGACTAAATCTCTGGACTTAAAATGCTCGTTTATGCAGCAAGAAACCCGACTGTCTTGTCATTTTTTTATTCGGGGGGAACCCCCGTTGGCGGAAGCCCGCTCCCCCAGGAGAATAAAAACGCCGCTTTTCCAAAAAGTCGGGTTTCTGAGGCTGTTGGTAGTGTGAGTCTAAATAGTTTGTGGAGTTTCTACCTCAGAAGATTTAATCATAGACTCGTGATCCGATTCTGAATCTATTTCTGGATCTACGGACTCAGCACGCTTTAAACTGAGTTGATTGATTAGGGATAGAACGCTAGTTGCTCGATCGAATGATGTATCCTCTACAAATATCACCGTCGGAGTACGTCTGAGTCGGACACGTTTGCCCAGCTCACTGCGGACGTAGCCAGTGACTGATTTGAGTCCTTCCATCGTCTCAGCCCGAACTTCATCGCTACCATAGATACTGACAAAAATCTTGGTATGCTGAAGATCTCCAGCCACATCTACAGCAGTAACACTAACCATGCCAGCCCCAACCCTGTCGTCCTTGATATCAAAGAGGATCATCTGACTGACTTCGCGCTTGATCAATTCAGCGACACGCGACACGCGACGAGTATTCGTCATAATTATTATTAGATATCTTAACTATTTACTCAAATCTAGGTGACGGGTACAACGCCTAACATGGCTCTGAGCGTCAATATCACTGTCATCAAGGCTCCCACCAAAAAACCCACCAGCGCAACTGCTGTAATGGGGCGTTTCCACAATGGTGCCAACCAGCCAAATGTTGAAATGAAGATACCAAGTACAATCGTAATAAAGTAACTTGGGTATCGTCCTACGTTATTAAAAAAATCACCAAACATTACAGTTCTGATTGTATCTAAGTGCCAGTGATCATTATAGCTTACTTATATTTATGCAGCCTAAATTTGTCAATGAGTTAGCTTGGCAGCAAGCTGAGTTGCTGATGCAACCAATTTATATTCGGATTATCGATCAAATCCGCCAGCAATCAGCAGTTTCTACTTGCAAAGTTAGCTATGAGGAGAGTAAAGATCCTCACCCAACTAATTATCTTTGCCTCGAAGCTGGTGGTAAGCAGTTTAAATTTGATATTTGGGATTTATGCTATCAGGTATGCTTTCTCAACTATGCTGGGAGTCACAGTGAGTTAGAGACGCAAGTAGTGGAGGTAGATACTAGTTTGATCGATTCAGAAGGGGGAACGCCTGATTGGACTCGGTTGGATCATAAAGCGAAACAGGTAGTTGCTAACGTTTTTAAAAACCTACCTCAATCAGCATAACTAGGGGTGGTTGTACACAACAATTTTTAAGATCGGGATATATTAATTTGAATAATTTACAAACAATGTTAGAAGTTACCAAATCTGGGGTAGCTATATATGATAGTTCTCACTGGGGAAAAATCTTAGTTAGCGATCGAGATAGGTTAAGATTCTTGCATAATCAAAGTACAGCAGATTTTGAAAAACGTCAGGCAGGAGAGGGCTGTGATACTGTATTTGTGACTTCGACAGCAAGGACGATCGATCTCGTAACTGGACTGATTTTAGATGATCAGGTATTGCTAATCACATCACCTAATCGGCGTGAATATTTATTTAATTGGCTTGATAAATATATATTTTTTGCTGACAAGGTGAAGTTAGTAGATGTCACCAATACACTCGCTAGCTTTACTTTAATTGGTAGTGAAAGTACGAGGATATTGGAACAACTTGGCTGTCCAAAACTAGTAGATTTACCGCTACATAGTCATCAAATATACACGATTGCGGGTATCGAAGTGCGGATCGCGATCGGGACTGAATTAGGATTATCTGGATATCAATTAATTTGCGATCGAGAGCAATCAGCAATATTACAGCAGAGTCTGACCGATTTAGGTGCTGTGACGATCCACGAGGATGCCTGGGAATACCTCCGCATCGAGCAAGGTAGACCCAAACCCGATGCAGAACTAACCGAGGATTATAACCCCTTAGAGGTAGGTTTGTGGGACACTATTTCCTTCTCGAAAGGCTGCTATATTGGTCAGGAAACGATCGCCAGACTCAATACTTATAAAGGTGTCAAACAATATCTGTGGGGAATCAAATTAGCTGAACCTGTGCCGACAGGAACAGTGATTACTATTGATGGTGAAAAAGTTGGTGTTTTAACTAGTTGCACTGAAATTGACGGGAAAATTCAGGGATTGGGTTATGTTCGATCGAAAGCTGGAGGTGTATGCTCAAAAGTAATGCTAGGTAATATTGCAGGTGAAGTTATTACTCTGCCATTCGTTAGACATGAGTATCCAGCTTAAAATATTTTAGGCTCATTAGTCATCGTAGAATCTAATCTTATGTCAAATCAATCAATTGGTTTAAGCGATCCGCTCTATCAATATTTAGTCGCTAATTCTGTCCGCGAACCGGAGATCCTCGCAAAACTTCGCGCCGAAACAGCAGAACATCCGTTGATGAATATGCAGATTTCACCCGAACAAGGACAACTGATGGGATTATTGGTTCAGCTAATTGGTGCTAAAAAATGTCTAGAAATCGGAGTATTTACTGGCTACAGTTCGCTAGTAGTTGCGTTGAATTTACCAGAAGACGGTCAGATTATTGCTTGTGACGTGAGTGATGAATTTACGGCAATCGCCCTTAGCTATTGGCAAGCAGCAGGCGTAAGTAATAAAATCAACTTACATATTGCACCAGCAATAGAAACACTCGATCGATTGATCGCTAACGGTGAATCGGGTACATTTGACTTTGCTTTCATCGATGCTGATAAACATAACTATGCTGCTTACTACGAAAGGTGTTTTCAGTTAGTGCGTCAGGGTGGATTGATTTTAGTTGATAATGTCCTGTGGTACGGCAGAGTTGTCGATCTATCAATGAGTAAAGACAGCCGTACACAGGCAATTAAGCAGATCAATCAACAGATTTATCATGACAATCGAGTTCAGATTAGTTTAATCCCAATTGGCGATGGACTGACGATCGCTAGAAAAAAATAATATTATCAATATGCTTAATTATTTCGACCCGATCTTAACAAATAGGAAACTGAATCGATCTACTACCTAACTTATCATTCTATGTTGATCGTATGGGAAAAAAGCCTGTCGAACATCTACCATTGGAGACTCACGCTAGATAGCATCGTTCAAATATCTACTTTCATCACGACCATTGTCATATCATCACCATCGCCGCGAGCGTTGCCTGTAAAACCTTTGAGCGTAGCGATAATAAAGTCTAGAGTGGCTTGAGAACTCAGTCGCTGTTTACAGGCAGTGTGGAAGGTGTAGATCAGATTGTCCTCATTGAAGCGTTCGCCGTCCTGATTTGCAGCGTCCGTGAAGCCATCGGTGTAGTAAATAATCATATCCTCTGGCTGAAGCTGGACTTGAGCCTCCTCGTATTGAGAATCAGCATCTAGCCCAATCAGTGCGCCCTGGGTATCGAGGCGCGAAATTTTGTCTGTAGCGGCTTGCCAGTAAAGTGGTGGATTGTGTGCTGCGTTGGTGTAAGTGAGAACTTTGCTGATAGGGTCGTATTCTGAATAAAATAGGGTCACAAATCGACTAGAATTTTCGAGATCTTCATACATGACCCGATTGAGATGTTCAAGGATGCGGGCGGGTGAATGACCATTTAGCACCTCTGCTCGTAGCATCCCGCGCGTCATGGTCATAATCAGTCCAGCCGGAACACCTTTGCCCATCACATCCCCGATCGTAATGCTCCATTTATTAGTGGTAATCTCATTACTTTGCTGGTTCTTGAGTCGATCGTAATTAGCCGGAATAAAGTCATAGTAGTCCCCGCCGACATGGTTGGCATTGAGATAACAAGCAGCTAATTCTAAGCCGGGAATGTCTGGAAACTTTTTTGGTAATAACCGCTCTTGAATTTCGGCACCGATTTCTAATTCGCGATCGAGTCGTTCTTTCTTACGTAACTCTACAGTTAGTTCATCATTATGAATCGCCACAGCAGTCTGATCAGCAACTAATTGTAATAGTTTCTGGCGATCGTCTGTCCATTCATAATCGATATTCCGATTAAATACATACAATCGACCGCGTTCGCCATTCTCAAGTAGGATTGGCGTTTTAAAGACTTTAATTGTGTAATCGAGCTGGATCTCGACTCGACTCTCTAATTTGTCCCAAAAATCAGCATGAAAACTGATTTCTCGCCCTTCCGATACATCGGTTAGGGTTTGAAAAATCGCTTTTTCAATTCTTTGGCGCAGCTCGTTACAGTTATTTTCACCTTGGCAGTGTAATTGTTGAATTTGGAGTTGACCAGTTTTTTTGAATAAGATAATCGCCCCACCTTCGCCATCGGTTACTCGCGTCACCATTAAGGGAATTAATTCTAAAAATTGATTAAGATTTTTAAAACTTCGCAGCGCAAAACCCAGATTACTCAGCAGCTCGTGAGTTTTTTTCTGTTGGCGATGCAGACTCGCGATCGATTCTTGGAGTGCAAGTACTGATGGTAGTTGGGCTTCATAATTCATGCTTGACAATTCCTAACCACTTAATAAAGCTTCCACAAATTCGTAGCTCGAAAATGGTCGTAAATCTTCGATGCCTTCACCAGCGCCAATAAACCGAATCGGTAAACCGAGCTGTTGAACTACGGCTAGGGCGACACCGCCCTTAGCGGTACCATCGAGTTTGGTCAGAACCACACCGCTCAATTTAGCAGCCTCGGCAAATACTTGCGCCTGACGTAGGCCGTTTTGTCCCAGCGTAGCATCAAGTACGAGCAATGATTCCACCTCGGCACCGTTTGATTGTTTATCGATAATCCGGCGGATTTTGCTCAATTCATCCATCAGATTCTTTTTGTTTTGGAGTCGTCCGGCAGTATCGACTAATAGTAACTCAGTTCCTCGCGACTGGGCGGCGGTGATCGCATCATAGACTACGGCGGCGGGATCGGTATTTTGACCAGGATTGGCGATCACTTCGATGCCGCTGCGCTGTCCCCAGACTTTGACTTGCTCAACAGCAGCGGCGCGGAACGTATCACCAGCGGCAATTAGGCATTGGTAGCCGGATGCTTGAGTCATGTGGGCGAGTTTACCAATAGTGGTAGTTTTACCGACTCCGTTGACTCCGACGAGTAGCCAGATATTCAATCGATCTCGGACGGGAAAAAATTCTTGGATGTAGTTTTCCTGGTAAGGCCTGTCGAGTAGTTCCCGTAGAATCTGCTTGAGGTATGCAACTGCTTCGTCGGGTGGGAGGGATTCTTGGCGTAATTTTGCTTGGAGGGTTTCAATCACGTAGTCAGTTGCTTCGACACCGACATCAGCTTGGAGTAGCAGCGTCTCGATCGATTCTACAGCACTCGCATTCAGCGGGCCTTGACCGATCAGTGCTTTAAATTGATTAACAAATCCCCGTCGCGTTTTATCTAAACCCTGACGGAGTTTTTTGAGCCAGTTAATTTCGTCTAGGGATACTTGCTCTGGGGTTCTACCTTGATCAGCGAGGACTTTTGCTGACCACAGGAAGTCTTCATCAAGGGCTACATCTGCCGCAGGTGCCTCTGGTTCAATGGTTTCAATGGCGGTAGCCTTGAGCTGTGCCAGTCGCTGCTGACGGTCATCCCGTGCCCAAATTGGCAGCTCGGCGGCTGGCGCATCTTCAGCAGCAGTCGGGTCAATTTCTACCGCCGAATTTTCAGTTGTTGCATCGATCTCAAGATCTGGGGCGGTAGGATTGGATTCAACAATAGCAATAGCCGGATCTGTTACAAGGGTATCGCTAGTCGGTGGAGTTGTTGCGGTGTCTACTAGTTCGAGATCCTCGCTGATGACTGTAGCGGGTTCAATTACTGGTTCGGCTAGTGGTGGCGATTCCTGTTGCTGCTGAATATTTTGATAGGCTGCCTTTGCCCAGGCTAAATAGTCAGTCGTGACTTCCTCGCCCGCTGGCTCTAATTGCTCATCGACAGCAGGTTCGGCTTCAGATTCAATTGCAGCTACCTGCTCTGAATCTGGCACTGACTCAGCTTCAGATTTATCGAATTTCCGACGAAACCAATTAAAGACCATAACAAGTGATAAGTGATGAGTGATGAATTATGGTAGTTGCAAAGGATATGAGCAGATTGGCAGTAACTCAGACTGGAGATCTGAGAAGATGCAGATAGAACGTTAGACTTCTGATTTTAGTTCTTCAGTCACCCGACGCAGGACACCATTGATTAGCTTTCTACCTTGGTCATCACTGTAGCGTTTTGCCAGCTCGATTGCCTCATTAATGGCAATTCTTTCTTCCAGCCCTAGATAAACTATTTCTGCTACGGCTAGCCTGAGAATGTCTCGATCGATCTTGGGCAATCGACCTAGTTGCCAATCTACAATACTTTTACTCAAAAGTATATCGATTTCGGCTGTTTGTTCGGTAGCTTTGATTAATAGTTGGAGCGCATAATTGCGGACATCGGGACGATTAAAATTATTAATTAATTCCGGCATTTCTAGAGCATGTCCGAGCCGATTAATTGCGGCTTGAACTAACTCGATCGCGGCTGTGGTCATCAGTCTAGCACCTTCGATGTCACTGGCTCTGGTTTGACTATTCAAGAGTCGATCGTTGCTGCGCTGTAATTCGGCTGTAGCAGTTTCCAATGCTTCTTGAGTCTCTTCACGGAGGGTGGAGATCGCCTTGAGCATCATTTCTTCTAGAGTTAGCTGCAATTCACGCGGTTGTGCCTGTGCTGAGAGCTTTTGGGTTTTTGATAACTGGGGTAGAGTGAGTAGAGCTAACTCACGAGCGATAGTTTGAGCTTTCATAGATAGAAATTTAGACAGCCGTGACGCAAAGCCCCTGATTATAACATGATAAACTAGATTAGAAACTGGCTTTCAAAGATTTTATCAAACATTTTTTGCGAGCAACAATCTTCAACTAGGTATGAAAACTGTTAGTAAGAATCAACTTTTCGGATTTGTTGTTGGCGGTAGCGAAGCGTTTGCCCTAGCAATAGCCTCTCCCCTGGAGAATCGTAGCTTGAGTCTGATTCGGCGACGATTGGTAATCTTGTTTTGCTCGATCGCGATTGGTTTATCTGGCTGTGTTAAGTATGATACTGGTATCAATTTTTCTAGTCTCAATTATGGAGAAATTATCGAGCACATTCAGCTTGGTGAACAGCTAAATAGCTTTAGTCAACAGGCGGTTCGAGCCTGGATTGCAAGTATTGAGCAGCGAACTAAATTAGCCCAGGGACAAATTGAGCGGTTGAGCGATCGTGAATTGAAAGTAACCATCCCCTTTAATAACGCTCAAGAACTAGTCACCAAGATTGAAAAGTATTTTAATCCCAATCTGACTAACTCTCCGTCAGTACCAAAATTCAACGCTCATATCCAAATCAATCAGAATAATTTTCTAGTCGTAGTTAGAAATCACCTAATCTACGATGTCGATCTACGCTCTTTATCACCCCAGAATACTAATGCTAACATCACGGCTGAAGCGGCTGATTTTGTCGATCTAAACTTTAGTCTGCAAAGTAGTTGGGGCGTTAGCAATGTCAACGGCATTAGTGATGTAGCTGGTGTCAAAAATTTGAACGATAATCGTGTAAATTGGCAGCTCAAGCCTGGACAGCTAAATCATATTGACGCAATATTTTGGCTACCTAATCCGCTGGGAATTGGAGGAATCCTAATTATTATAATTGGCTTGACTGGTTATTATTTAAAATATCGCCAATTACCTGGAAAAGTAAGTAGTAGTATCTAAATGATCTTAAACTTAGACACAGCAAGTAATAAAAAACTTGCTAGCTATGGCATCATTATTATTTTTCTGGTATCAACCTGCCTAAGATTTTGGGGATTGGGTAGATTCAATACATTTGTGTTTGATGAGGTTTATTATGCAAAATTTGCGAATAATTATCTGACAAATACACCATTTTTTAATTCACACCCGCCGCTGAGTCAGTATCTGATTGCGATCGGGATTTGGATTGGAGATCGGCTACCAATTGGACAGGACACCACTAATACTTTAACAGGTTCGCTACATTCAACCTTCAGCTATCGGTGGATGAATGCTTTGTTTGGCTCACTAATCCCACCTGTTGTTGGAGCGATCGCCTATCAATTGAGTCAGAGGATAAGCTATGCTTTTTTAGCTACTTTATTTATTAGTTTTGATGGACTATTTTTAGTTGATTCTCGTTATGCACTCAATAATGTTTATTTGATTTTCTTTGGGATACTAGGGCAGCTATTGGTTCTGATCGCGATTAGATCTAGCCGCTGGGATTGTCGGTTACTCATGGCAGCTGCTGGGATATCGTTTGGAGCAGCTGTTGCTTGTAAGTGGAATGGGATTTCGTTTTTATTTAGTGTATTCTTTTTAATCGCTATTGCTCAAATTTGGAGATTAATCACAGCTAATTCTCAATCTCCAGCACAAACTAATTCACTGTTAGCTCGATTAACCAACATTAGTCCACTCAACTTTATTGTTAATTTAGTAGTTGTTCCAGCTATCACATATAGATTATTCTGGATTCCACATTTGATCCAGAATCCAGTGCCCAATTTTATCGATGTGCATAAGGCGATTCTCAATTATCATCAGGATGTTGGCAACGGCGCGGCTGTTCATCCTTACTGCGCGAATTGGTATACTTGGCCGTTAATGATGCGTCCGCTAGCTTACTATTTTAAACAATCTAAACCTAATTATTACTATGATGTTCATGGGATGGGGAATCCGGTACTCTGGTGGTTTGCCCTTGCCGCAGTGTTGGGTTGTGTCTGGTTAATATTCAAAAATCCCTGGTTAATTACTGAAAAATTAACGATCGAACGGGCTGTTTTGGCTCCGATTCAAAATCTTCCAAATAACTATATTGGTATACCGATATTTGTGATAGTTAATTATGCTGCTAATTTATTACCTTGGGCTAGTGTCAAGCGGTGCTTGTTTATTTATCACTACATGGGCGCACTCTTATTTGCGACGATGGGGTTAGCTTGGTTCGTCGATTTGTGGTTGCGCAGTGATTCCAAATTTTGGCGCACTGCGGGGTTAACAACTATTTTTAGTGTTGCTGGTGCATTTGTGTTTTGGTTGCCGATTTATCTGGGATTATCGATCGAGAAGTCAGCTTTAAATCTACGGCTATGGAATTTTTGGATCTTTAATTGGATCTAATCAGGCTTTAGGCTTTAGGTTTTAGGCTT
>JANNDQ010000217.1:0-2157 GCA_031387965.1 Chamaesiphon sp. OTE_75_metabat_567 | reverse complement strand
GGATCTGTGGGAGTCGTATTTGGAGTTGCATTATTCGCATCTACTTTAATCGAAAATCCTTTCGTTGCTTTTTGTCCATACTTATCAGTAACAGTTAGTGAGATCTGGGCTGGCAAAGCAGGTGTAACTTGGATCTGTTTGGTACCCGATCGCGCTACTGTTCCAAAGGGGGTTAATTCAATCTGGATATTTTCCTCCCCATCGACTTGCCAACTGAGATTTAAAATCTCTCCTTCGCGGACAACGATCGATTCAGTGTCATTACCATTGAGCTTGAAGCTGGTGATTCGCAATGTTTTTGGTAATACCTCGATTTTGATTGGCTGGGATGGAGTAGGTACGGCTTTTTTGGATTTAGAAACGGGCGTTACTTCTACTTGATATTTACCTGCTTGGGTGATATTCATTGGCACTCCCTGGCAGATTAGTTGCATCTTCTTAGGTTCCATTTTGCAACTATTATCTTTGATTGCTTTCTCTCGATCGATCGTCTGTTCGCCAGCGATCTTACCATCTTCGGCTTTGGCAGCAAGACGCATTGAAACTAATTTATCAGGAGAATACACGAACCAGTCTAGCAAGATTTTTTCACCACTATTATAAGTTGGTTTATCTGACTTAATTTCTTTAATTTCTGGCTCTGGATTAGCTGTAATTTCGACTTCTTCAGTTGTTTTTGTGGTAAGAACTTTATTATCTTGATCGAAGACTTTTAGTTCAAAGGTGTATTTACCTGGCTCCTTAACTTCAGTTTTGAAATTACGACAGGTAAGCACCTGATTTGGTTGACTGCAAGGAGTTTCAGCACTGTCGCCGTCACCTATTAACTCAGCAATTTTTAGTTCTCTTTCATTAGGAACTGGCCCTTTGGTAATTAGTTTTAAGCTACCAATTTTAGCTGAATTATGAATATCCCAGTTCAATAGGACTCGATCGCCTTCATTAAGTTTTCGACTCTCCGTTCCAAAATTTTCGATGCTCAATGGATGGGGATAAAATAACAGCCAAGCAATTAATCCTAAACCTCCCAATAGTCCCAATACAAATAATACTAATAGCAAAAATTGCCACCAGGGACGGGGCAACCAGACTAGCGTTTGAGCTGGTAAGCTATTGGTAATCGGCAATCGATCCGCATCGGCTAGATCGATCTGAAAATCGAGATAGAGTCCAGTTCCAGCTAGTGGTTGTTTCCACCAGGATCGAGGCTGAACAGTGAGATTAATTACAGTACTTTTAGATGGCAATAATTTAGCTCGATCGGGTGTGAAAAGATAGTTGCATAGTTCTTCTTCTGCCTGAGTTTTGGCACTAAAGGAAATCTGCCGAACAGTATTACCTAAATTGTCTAATTCTAATTCGTATTTGCCAGCACTTCGTCTAATTCGACCTAAGATAGTGTTTAGTTTGATACCTAAATTATAGATGGGTGGAATTTGGACATAGGCTAAATCTAGCATCACTAGATTGGGTGAATTTTCTGAGTGTAGCCGCAGGGTAAAAGAGTAGCTGCCAGCAAACACATTTAGCGGTGGATGAAAATCTAGCAAAATTTGACCGCTAGTAGTCGGATTTAATTCCAGTCGAGTCCCACCTGTTGATAATCCCGCATTTGGTAATCCTGTCGCGGCATAGCGAATCGTCAACCATTCTTCTTCTAGATCGGGACAAGTCAATCGAAAACTATCCACCCGACTAGAACGATTTTCAACAGCGATCGCAATTTGGAATGGATTACCTGGCTGGAAAATTAATGGATGTCCGGCATTGCTCGTCGGTTGCAGTGAGAATGTTGGATCGAATTCTCGAATAATCGTCTGCTCTTTGAGTAATACCTTAACTTGCTGGGGGAATTGAATCGGTGTATCGGCAGGATAGTGCTGGGGTGCATCAACGATTAAGTTGTAATCATAGGTGCCAGGTAATGTGTCAATCGGAATTGGTACCTGAAAACTAACCTCGATACTTTGTTGTGGTCCTAGTGCCACCCGCTCACAAGGCGCGATCGATAGTCGGGTCAAGAATTGAAATGCCTCATCTAAAAACACGTCAATAATTGCATTTTGGTCGCCTTGATTCATCACAACGACATGGAGTTCTAGGATCTCTCCAGGCATTCCCCCTTGCACTCCAGGCGGGTTGATAATTACTTTAAGC
>JANNDQ010000215.1:0-1550 GCA_031387965.1 Chamaesiphon sp. OTE_75_metabat_567 | reverse complement strand
CCAAGCGATCGCCCAAACCTTAGAAATTGCCAAGGAGTAGTTTTGGGATTTCAAGGATGGAATGTTGCCTAAACCCTAGCTGGTGGGCAGTGCCCACCCTACTGTACTGTACTGTACATACTACCCTACTAGCTCCGAACTCCCTAAAGTCTAAAGCCCAACACCTAAAGCCTAATCCATGACCATCGATCTCCAACTAGATAGCCGAATTTTAATCCAAGGTCTAGACGACCCCCTGGCTGTTGCGACGATCAGCCGAATGCAGATCTATGGTACTAATATCGTGGGAATTGTCAGCGCGGGACGAGGCGGAAAACAGTTGGGCAATCTGCCCATTTTTGATTTAGTCGAAGAGGCTCAAACTGCGTTGGGACCGATCGATACTAGCCTAATTTTTGTGCCTGCTTATGAAGTATTGGATGCTGCGCTCGAAGCAATTACCGCAGGTATTGGGCAGCTAATCATCATCTCTAGAGGCATACCACCGCTGGATATGATTCGGTTGTTACGTCAGGCAAGTATGACTAATACTCTGATTCTTGGATCTGGTAGCGCCGGAATTATCATACCCGATCGATTGTTATTGGGCATCTATCAGCCCCAACTATTTAGTCCTGGTAAAATAGCAATTATTAGCCGGAATCAGAGTTTAACTGCTGAAATTGCCAGTGAATTAAATCAAGCAAATTTAGGTCAATCGATCGTGATTCACATTGGCAGCGATCCGCTGGTTGGTTCCTCCTGTCGCCTCTGGCTGGAGTGGCTCCAATCAGACCCTCTGACTGAAGCGATCGTCCTTGTAGGCGATATTTGCTGGGATTCCGAAGCTGCTACAGCTGCCTATCTCCTCACCCAACAGGGCAAGCCAGTAGTCGCCTATCTCGCCGGAATTCATGCTAGTACACCCCATCCTCTCACCGATGCCGCGATCGTCCTCAGCCACACCCTCTCGAAACCAATCTACCATTCCGACACCATCCAACAACGACTAGAAACCTATAAACGAGCTAAAATCCCCGTCGCCAAAAAAATTGGTCAAATTCCCCAATTGCTTAAAAAACTAACTAGTAAAGCCTAAAGCCCAAAGCCTAATCCGAGGTACGGAAATCCCGAACAGCTCCACATCACCATCCGACCTACAATGCGAGTAGCAAACTATAACTCGCGATCGATAGCCATATGACAGTGCTAGAACAAGGTAACATCACCATCCATACCGAGAATATCTTCCCGATTATCAAGAAATCTCTGTACACAGATCATGAAATTTTTCTGCGGGAGCTAATCTCCAATGCGGTTGATGCCATTGGTAAGTTGAAAATGGTATCGTTTGCTGGTGAATTTAGCGGTGAGATTGGTGAAGCTGCGATCGGTATTGCGATCGACAAAGAAAAGAAAACACTTTCAATTTCCGATAATGGGATTGGGATGAGTGTAGATGAAGTCAAAAAATATATCAATCAAGTTGCTTTTTCGAGTGCTGAAGAGTTCATCGAAAAATATCAGAAAGATAGCGATCAGCAGATTATTGGACACTTTGGGTTAGGCTT
>JANNDQ010000213.1:0-3164 GCA_031387965.1 Chamaesiphon sp. OTE_75_metabat_567 | reverse complement strand
GATTATGCTGGGTTATATCAAAAAGATCCCTTCCTCACTCTCGCACTAAGTATTTGTCTCTTGTCACTGGGTGGAATTCCGCCGCTGGCTGGGTTCTTTGGTAAAATCTACATCTTTTGGGCTGGCTGGAAGGCTGGTGCTTACGGTTTAGTTCTACTTGCCCTAGTAACTAGCGTCGTCTCGATTTATTACTACCTCCGCGTCGTCAAGATGATGGTAGTCAAAGAACCGAACGAAATGTCTGATGTTGTCAGAGACTATCCAGTGATTGACTGGAATATCCCTGGGATGAGATCCCTTCAAGTCGCTACCCTAGCAACATTAATTGCAACTTCCCTCGCAGGTATTCTCTCCAATCCCCTATTTACCGTTGCTAATGACTCGGTGAGCAAAACACCAATGTTGCAGGCGAGTTTGACAGAGCGAGTTGCTTTGAAATAGAGGGTAGAGGGTAGTTGAAATGGACGCTTGCGTCCCCTTTTGCCTTTTCCCTTTCCCTATCTCTACCCTCTACTCTCTACCCTCTACCCCCTCTCATGCGAATCGTCTTCTTCGGTACACCCCAATTTGCCATTCCCACGCTGGAAAAACTTTTAGCGGACTCCCAGTTTGAGGTGGTTGGGGTAGTTACGCAGCCGGATAAAAAACGTGGTAGAGGTAGTCAACTGGTGCCGTCACCGATTAAGGAGTTAGCTACGGCACATCAACTGCCGATTTGGCAACCTGCAAAGATTAAGAAAGATCCTGAGACGATCGCGGCGTTGCGTGACCTCGCAGCAGATATATTTGTAGTAGTAGCCTACGGGCAGATATTATCTCAGGAGATTCTCGATCTGCCCAAGTCGGGATGTATTAATGTTCATGGCTCACTCTTGCCCCTGTATCGCGGGGCTGCACCGATTCAGCGGTGCTTGACGGATGGAGTAACCCGCACGGGAATTACCACGATGTTGATGGATGCCGGGATGGATACAGGAGCAATGCTGCTCAAGTATGAAACCCCTGTTAGTCTGTGGGATAATGCCGATCGATTAGCGGTCAAACTAGCCGCTGAGGGTGCTCAATTACTAGTTGATACTCTAGTTGATATCGATCGAATTATCCCGACTCAGCAGGAGCATCTAGCCGCCACTGCTGCACCACCAATTCAAAAATCAGAGTATATTATCGATTGGACTCGATCGAGTATCGATATCCACAATCAAATTCGCGGCTTTTATCCTAATTGTGTCACTACCTTCCGGGAGCAGCCACTAAAAGTCATGGCGACAGCACCATTGACAGCCGATCTTTCGGTAGATTTACCCTCAGATCTTCAGCAGTTGCTGGCAGAGATAGCTACTCTGGATCTTGGCGATAGTTTACCTGGAACAGTAGTAAAAATTGCCAAAGGTTTAGGCCCAATTATTCAGACTGGTGATGGCTGTGTCCTGCTTTGTGAAGTCCAACTTGCTGGCAAACGCCCTCAATCTGGGGCAGATTTAGTTAATGGGATGAGATTGGCTGTCGGGCAGGTTCTAGGGTAATGTTCGGGAAACTAGAATTAGCTCAAACCTTGATGGTGGGCAGCGACGCGCGTTCTGGAGGTTTCCTCCAGATTGAGTGCGTCAAGACAGTGCCCACCCTACGAAGCTAAAGCCTAAAGCCTAAAGCCTAAAGCCTAAAGCCTAACTACCTAGATCCAGTAACGACAAAAGTTACCCGACGAGCGATATTAGTCGCATGATCTGCCATGCGTTCGATATGGCGGATAGTTAGGGCAAGAAGAATTGTTGGTTCGATCGAACCTTGAATATTAGTTTGACTGGCTAAAATCTGGTAGATTTGATCGTAGGCTCTGTCAACTTTATCATCAAGCTGATGAATGATCGGCCCAGCAGTACCATCGAGGTTGGTGAGAGCGGCTAAACTATTTTCCAGCATAGATCTGGCATTGTGAGACATTTGTTCGATCACAGGTAAGCAGGAGTGTGGTGGATAGGGAAATAACTTCAAAGAGATCTCCCCTAAATCTTTGGCGTAGTCACCAATTCGCTCTAAATCTCGCACCATCTGCATGTAAGCACTTAGTAGGCGTAAATCTTGGGCAACTGGAGAAGCAACTGCCATTAGATCAGCACATTCAACTTCAATTTGTCGATAAAAGCGATCGATCTTGAGATCGAGGATGGCAATCTGATCGATAATACCGATCTCGCGCTGAAATAGTGACTGATGCGCTAGTCGGAAAGAATTTTCTACCAAAGCTCCCATCAATAAGAGATCTTGTCCGAGCCGACGACTGCGATGTCTAAACTGCTTCGATTCGCTAGTTGACATCCTTGGATCACCAATCTGAAGATTTTGTGGTGGAGTCTCAAACATGATTATTTAGATTCCTGCTGTCAGGAGCAATGTTTGCCTCATCGATTGACACTAGTCTGTTGGAGCTAGAAGTTATTGGGGTTCAGGTTTCAGCTTTAGCTGTTTCCAAACTGATATTTGATTTACTTTCGGACTAAGTTTTTTGTGTGCTTTGCTTCGCATTGACATTGTAGCGCGGATCGAAAATTTATTACAGCTATTGTCGTCTGGGTCTGTGATGGGATCGGATCGATGTCTTGGCATTTGACGATCTCCGACTTTTGTCGGATACAGATCGACTAAACCGTTGAGTATGATCGATTCAACCAAGTATTGTTTCTGCCTCAGATTGTCATAACTAGCAATTTAGATAGGTCGGGATGGGTACTATAACAAGTAGTTGCTAGTTACCAGCTACCCTCAACCATTACTAGCGATCCGGCAAGCTTACTAATTTATTTATCTATTCAAACTTTATTTTAAAGAATATGATTAGCGAACGATCGATCAAATCTAATATATTTGACCTAGATGATAGCAAACTAGTTGAGCAATTTGTCCAAGGTAGCAATCAACTGTTAGCTAGTGCGAATTTACGGCTGGAAGTAAATGGTGGCGTATCGCAATTGATGACTCGAACTAGTGATGCAATTGCAATTATGTATTTGCAGAATAAACCGCGTAACGTCATCATTAAAAACAATTCACAATTTGTCGAATTAATCGATCGAATGCTGATCGATCAAGATTTTGTGATGTTTGGGGATGCTAGTCGAGCCGGATTTACTGAATATCGACACTATGTGGCTCCGGCTGGATAT
>JANNDQ010000190.1:0-5093 GCA_031387965.1 Chamaesiphon sp. OTE_75_metabat_567 | reverse complement strand
CTATCAGCAGTTTATCGCCTGGTTCAAAGGGATTCCAGCCAGTGGTAAACTACTAGCGATCGCTGGCGGTGGATTATTGAGTATGACACTGATCAAAACTGTCTTTCAATTGATCACCTCCCTGATTACCCTCTCTACCTTTGGAATAATACTGTATCTGATTTATCGGTTTTCAATCTTACCAAAAGGTAATGAGTGATCGAGGAGTTGGGAGTTGGGCGTTTTGAATGGTGAGAACTTTCCACTATCTAGTTTGCTAGCGATTTATAGCCAATTATTATTTGTACGACAACAAAAAAGTGAGGAGTAGTCCTCACTTCAAATTTAGGGTTCCTGAATTTACGCCAATTTTTATGGGTTAGTGGCAAACCTTAGTTGATCAAATTAATTAGACATTAACGCTTCTTCTGGTTGTAACAGAGTAGACAACTGCTTGACACCACGTTGAAGATGACGGGTTACAGTCATTGGGCTGACCCCAATTCTTTTTGCGGCTTCCTTGCGGGGTAATCCTTTAATATAGACGTACTCGATCGCTTGCTTAGTCTTCGACTCAAGCTCAGAGATTGCGCCTTCGAGCTGTTGACGCTCTTCTTCGACGTATTGACGCTGTTGCTCGCGAGTATCGGGGAGACTATCGCCCAGAGTTACGGGACAATCTAGCATTTGACCGACAGTAGCATCGAGACTGAGAGCTTGACGATTGTGTTCTGCCGCTTGAGTTTCGCGCCATTCATCGACCGAAACATTTAAGACTTCGGCGATTTCTTCATCCCGAACCTTGCGACCTAATTTAGCAGTTAATTGTTGACGGACTTTTTCGCCTTCTTTTTGGAGTTCTTGCCAGCGGCGGGGAATCTTCAGAACACTGCTCTTATCGCGGAGGAAGTGCAGGACTTCGCCTCGAATGTATGGAACTGCAAAAGAGCTAAATGCACAGCCTTGATGGGGGTTAAAACGTTCAATCGCGCGAATCAAGCCCAAGTAACCAATCTGTTCCAAATCTTGATAGGGTTCTGCACATTGACGACCGATCCGATGAGCGATTTGTCTGACTAGACCAGCATTTAACAATACTAATTGATTGCGGACTCTGACAGTAGGCTGTTGATAGTATGCAGTCAAGAGAGACATCGATTCGGAATGAGCGGAAACCTGAGTAGTCATCGTGTAAATAACCTTATTTCAAGATAGATGCTGTTTAATTGATGCAATTGGTTCTATGCGTGGGCATAATCACATCATGGGAGTCGGACTTGTGGGGGAAGAGACGGTTTGGTTTAAATGCCTAAACTTGTTTCTCCACTGCTACATTGTTCTCCACACACCCTGATCGCCAACAGCGTTAATCTACGGAAATACTATTCTGTGTACTTTTGTAAAGTACGTGGATTTACATACAGACAAGCACTACGACACTGATATGGTCAAGGGAACCGAGGATTAACGCATACCTCCTCTGATCGGATCTAATTTTAAAATTGTCCGGATTACGGCGATCTCTGATTGAATCTAAGTGCTGCTGATCTCAACTCATCGCAAATACTGACGATGTAATTTACTTGCGCAGGCGACAAAAATTTCAGGTAAACTAGTGATCTGTTAACCTCATAACCTGCTTGTCATCAAGTAAGTCCAGAGACTATGGTCAAAAAAACCGAATCGCCCAAATCTGAGCCAGTGGCTGCTGAAGCAGCACCAAGCTTTAACCCGATTCAACTCATTCAAGATAGTAAAACCGAACTCTCCAAAGTAATTTGGCCAGATCGTCAAAAATTGATCAGTGAATCGATCGCCGTAATCGCGATGGTAATTCTATCAGCTACGACGATCTATCTGGTCAATAACCTGTTCAACTGGCTGGCTTACGATGTGGTATTTAAGGTGCCTGGCGTATGAATTCGATCACAGATGAATTAGATGACGATCTTGAGGCGCAAGATCGAGGCAGCAAAGTCAAGGAACCAGCGAGGTGGTATGCTGTTCAAGTTGCATCTGGCTGTGAGAATCGGGTCAAAATCGATTTGACTCAGCGGATTCACTCTTTTGGCATGGGCGAACGCATCTACCAAATTGAGATCCCTCAAACTCCCACCATCAGACTTAAAAAAGATGGTACCAAGACACCCGCCGAGGAAAAAGTTTTCCCTGGTTATGTATTGGTGAGCATGTCAATGGACGATGATGCGTGGCAGGTAGTCAAAAATACCCCAAACGTGATCAACTTCGTTGGCTCAGAGCAAAAACGCGGCTATGGGCGCGGACGCGGACACGTCAAACCATTACCCCTTTCGCGGGGTGAAGCAGATCGAATCTTCAAACAAGCGCTCGAACAAGAGCCAGTAGTGAAGACAGATCTGACCGAAGGCGATAAAATAATGGTTATGTCTGGTCCCTTTAAGGACTTTGCAGGTGAGGTCGTTGAAGTTAGCCCCGAACGGAGTAAACTCAAAGCCTTGCTCTCTATCTTCGGTAGAGATACCCCCGTAGAACTCGAATTTAACCAAGTCCAAAGACAGGGCTAATAAACACATCTAATGGCAAAGAAAGTAGTCGCAATTGTTAAACTAGCGCTCAATGCTGGTAAAGCTAACCCCGCACCTCCAGTCGGCCCAGCACTGGGTCAACATGGTGTGAACATCATGGCATTCTGCAAAGAATATAATGCCAAAACCGCAGAGCAAACTGGTACGGTAATTCCAGTAGAAATTTCGATCTTTGAAGATCGCAGTTTCACATTCATCCTCAAAACACCGCCTGCTTCGATTCTAATCAAGAAATTCGCTAAAATCGAAACTGGTTCCAACGAGCCAAACAAGAAAAAAGTCGGTCAAATTACCACGGCGCAATTGCAAGAAATCGCCCAAATCAAATTACCCGATCTCAATGCTAACGACATTGACGCAGCAATGAAAATCGTTGCTGGTACCGCCCGCAATATGGGTGTTGCGATCGTTGACTAGTCTTTTATCCACCATATTTGGGGGAGAGGTTGAACCTCGCGAGTTACCCCACCAAAAATCATGACCAAAAAGTATTCCCGTCGTTATCAAGAATTAGCCAAGAAAATCGAGACTCGTGCCTACGATCCACTCGAAGCGATGAAGCTCCTCAGTGAGACAGCTACTGCAAAGTTTCCTGAATCCGCCGAAGTCCACGTCCGCCTCGGTATCGATCCTAAGTACACGGATCAACAGTTACGGACAACTGTAGCGCTACCCAAAGGTACTGGACAAACGATCCGCGTTGCAGTGATCGCGCGTGGTGAAAAAGTCGCTGAAGCCGCTGCTGCTGGTGCGGATCTGTATGGTTCCGAAGAGTTGATTGCGGAGATTCAAGGTGGTCAGATGGATTTCGATCTATTGATCGCTACTCCAGATATGATGCCCCAAATCGCTAAACTGGGACGAGTCCTCGGCCCACGCGGTCTGATGCCTTCGCCTAAAGCTGGTACTGTAGCAACTGATTTGGCTGCGGCGATCGCCGAGTTCAAAGCAGGTAAACTAGAGTATCGTGCTGATAAATCTGGGATTGTGCATATCCTCTTCGGCAAGGCAGCCTTCGCACCAGAAGACCTCCTCGCCAACCTCAAGGCGTTCCAAGAAAGTATCGATCGCAACCGCCCATCGGGAGCTAAAGGTCGCTTCTGGCGGAGTATGTATGTGTCTGCTACCATGGGACCTTCGATCGAAGTCGATATTAGTAGTCTCCGCGATGCTAAAGCAGAGTAACTATAAATAGCTTTATCTATTTATACGTGAAAATTAGGGTAGGGCAATCGATTGATTGCCCTACCCTAATTTTTGATATTTATTCAATCAGCAAGAATAAAAATAAAAGTGAAAATCAATAAAATTCATCATCTGGCAATAATTTGTTCTGACTACAACCAGTCAAAAAAATTTTATGTCGATATTCTCAAGTTTTCAATAATTCATGAGACTTATCGAAGCGATCGAGATTCATATAAGTTAGATCTAAAAGTTTCTGAACATGATACTTTAGAATTATTTTCATTTCCGTCACCGCCCCCAAGACCAAGTAAGCCAGAAGCTTGTGGACTCAGACATTTAGCTTTTGAAGTAGATAATATCGAAGAAAACGTTGATTATTTAACTTCTAAAGGGGTAAACGTTGAGCCAATTAGAGTCGATTCAATTACAGGCAAGAAATTTACCTTCTTCAAAGATCCAGACGATCTACCTCTAGAAATATATGAAATGTAGAGCGCACGGCTGTTTCTGTTAAATCTCAATATCGGGATGCCTGAAATGTCAATCGCGATTCAACCGTTCGATGATTGCATCAGTTTTGTTCTCGATTAAACTCAGCTTGCGCAAAATTGTTGGGCGGTCATCATCAATCGAATCCAACATGTTGACTAATCCTTGAGAAATATGTCTTAGTTCTGCCATTTGTGCTTGGTGTTCAGCTTTCTCTTCGTCACGCTTTAGTTCATCACTTAGAGCCTTGTCTTGCATCGCTTGGACACCACGAGCAATTGATTGAGCTATTTCTTGTGTCTCTCTTTGGGTAATTACTACCTGTTGTAAGATTAATTGTAATTCTTCAAACGTCATAAAGCTCCCTGAAAATAGATATTTCTAATGCTGGCACCATATTCTAAGCGAGATTCAGAGAGTTAACAGGTACATCATCCCAGGATGAAACCGTGCGCAATGTAGCTACCCAGCCTAGCGCTTGTTGCTCGGCGGTGAGATGCTGCTGAAAAGATACATGACATTCTCTGGCTAATTCTTCGCTGCGGGTAGCAATGCAGGCATACATCAAGCCCCCAGGATCTAACTGTTCATTCACCCAAATTGTCAACATTAACCCAATCCCTGCTGTACTGTACTAATCGAATTTTAATCACGTTAGGATTTAGTCGCAATCTCTGCCAGGGTTGCGGCGGTCATGCGGCAAATTTTCCATTCTGGTAAGATAGTCGCACCGAGACTCTCATAGAAGTCAATGGCGGGTTGATTCCAGTCCAGCACCGACCACTCTAATCGTCCACAACTGCGATCGAAAGCGATTTTCGCAACAGACATCATTAAGGCTTTGCCAATGCCTTGACGGCGATATTCGGG
>JANNDQ010000125.1:0-2523 GCA_031387965.1 Chamaesiphon sp. OTE_75_metabat_567 | reverse complement strand
GTGGTTTTTGGCTAAGTCGGCAATATATCCAGGTGCTTGACCTAATAAAGAATGGTCGTGATAAATCAGACTATCTTTAATTATTAATCGAGAGCCAAGCTGTAGAGAATAAATATATTCAGTAATGTCGAGTCCATCAATATCGCCGATTCCGAAATGGAAATGATAGATACCAAAGTTGTCAGGAATAACTTCTGGGAATAGATCAGACGTATCGCCACCAACGCCACCACCACTTCTAGCTGTGTACTCAAAAGGATCGAAATGAGCGAGGTCTGTAGATAACCCCATTCGCTCTAATTCTTCTACATCGGTAAATGGTCGGTTAACAGGCATTCTAGTTCTGAAAGACACATCGATATTACTTGATACACTGACTCGATCTAATTTAGCTAGCCCAGCTTTAACAATAGTACGGTGAGCTTCACTAATTTCCATCGCCGACTGCATTCCTTGGAGATAAACGGTATAGTATTTACCCTGATTCCATGTCATTTTTTTAGTCGGAAACCATTGCTTGCTAACGGAGTCAGTCCAGCCCATGAATAATCCAGTAATCATCTAAAAACCTCCTAATATTGAGCGATTATTCCAATCTCAGAGCCGAACTAGTGGGGTCATTTTGCCAATTCTCGCAAGGCTACGTTGTACTTACCTACAACTTTATGATAAGCCTCCATGCCTAACTCAAATTCTGGATCGCTGGCACTAATCTCAATTCGATCGGCAGTCTCGATCGCTAAAACATTATCCCCTGATTTTCGCTCATCCAAGTATTGAAGGTGTAATAAATTATTGGCTTTACCTGTAAGAATTCCAGCACGGTCGAGTTCGAGTAACAGCAATTCAGTCTCATCTAGTTCAACATCACAATCAGAAAGTCGCGCGTATGTGTCGGCTAATTCATCGAAATATGTTTGGTGATATGTGATGCAATATTCTTGAGCAAGCAGCTCTATTTTTTGTTTAGCTGTTGTGTTTAGCTGTTTTAGTTGTGCTTGATTAACTTCGAGTTTAGAGCGAGACTGATCGTTACGAGGGACTTGAGCGGGCATGAATTAGCTTTCTCCTAAATCTTTTTAGCCTAGTCTCAATAGAGATCTAGGCATCAATGCCAGCAACTGAAAGTAAGTGAACTAATTGCTTGACGGTGAAGTACTCGATATCCCCATCCATCAGATGGCTAATGCGAGATTCCGATTCGTTAAAATGTGCAGCGGCTTGAGCCAGTGTCCAGTGTTGAGATCGAATGAACTCCCGCAATTTCAGCATTAGACCGACTCTGGTTTTCAAATCGGCAGCTTCAATCGGCTCAAAGCCTAAATCTTCAAATACATTGCCGCTGCCTTTGGTGATATCAGCCATGAGGATTGTCACCCTGTAGTATAGAGTTGAGACACTGTAAATGACTTTTGACTCTTTGATTATATAATGAATACAACTGAAATACCCAATTTGGTCGGAGTGACGATAATGTTTATTATCGCGCATATCTAACAATGTCGTATAATGTAATAACAATCAAGGTATTGATTTATGCCTTACAGCAATTTCACGATCGCTCAAGTTAAGCGGCAATTTCAATTAAATGTAGTGACTGGATCGTTCTGCGCGGATGTACCCAAACTTATGCCTGGTGAGTGGCTAACTAATCTATTTCAGAGATCTGTACCTCTTGTTGCGGTTTTGGGCACCGAAAAGGTGCGGTCGGAATTAATCGTTGCACCGCTATTGTTTGAGTTACGAGAACTCTTAGATTGTCAAATCGGTTTATTTTCAGGCACAGATTTTAGTGTCGATCCAGAGTTGGAATTGGATGGTGTCTGCGATTTTCTCCTGACTCGTTCCAAGTCAGAATTTACGATCGAAGCTCCAGCCGTGATTGTAGTTCAGGCTGAACAAGGCGATTTTAATGCTACCTGGGGTCAATGCGCCGCTCAGATGGTTGCCGCCCAAAAACTCAATCAAGCTAATGGGCAAGAGCTAACGACGATCTACGGTAGTGTCACGACCGGAACCCTGTGGCAGTTTCTCAAGCTGACGGGGCAAGTTTTAACGATCGATGTGACTGAGTATTCTCTCGATCCCATCGAGCGGATATTGGGTATTTTGAAATGGATGGTGAACGAAGTGAATTAATTTGATGATGGGAAGATCTTGAAAATTTCTTTATGGCTTGAAGATGGCTTTAAGTTGATGAGGGTAATCGAAAAACAAACGAGGGATATCAGTAACTAAACAATGGCTTATAATAATTTTTCCTTACAAGATGCGATCGATCGATTTGACTTAAAGCTGATTGAGTCAGCTTTCTGCGAATCTATACCAGTCGCATCACTAGAACCAGAATTTATAAGTATTTTTGATCGATATTTACCCCTTGGACAGAAGGCAAGATCTGAAAAGGCAAGATCTGAATTAATAGTCAGCCCAGTTTTGGTTGAGTTGTTGCATTTAGCTGACAATCGAGTACAACTATTTTCAGGTGAGGAGTTTAATGTCGATCAAGAGCGCGGTCTGAAC
>JANNDQ010000058.1:0-2398 GCA_031387965.1 Chamaesiphon sp. OTE_75_metabat_567 | reverse complement strand
AGACAAAATGACTACTCCTAGTTGCTAATATTTGTTGACTCTGAGTAGATAATTTGAGTAGAGCGTGATGAATCCGATCACGCACTCGATCGGCTGTAGGTATCGACAGAAATTTAATCCCTAACAATGGTCGCAAAAAAGTTTGAGATTTGATACTAATGATCGGTAAATTACCTAAATTATCGGCGGCTTTTAATTGTCCACCACTCCGATCTAAACTCCACATTTCTTGCCCCATTGTCATCCAATGATGAGCTGAATAAAACGATCTCTTGACATGTGATCGATCGACTTCGACAAACTTTTTTAGTTCGGGCTTAATCAATTCAAATAGCCCCAGCATTCCGCATAGCCTAACAATTCCTAGTGCTGCCCCAATCGCTACAAAGCCAAAACTCAACGTAAAAAAAGTTTTCAATAATCCCACACTCAACGGTAAAGATAACATCGCATCTTCATGTAATCCATCGGTGAGTATCATTCCTGTGACACTATCAGGGAATTGATGTGCATACAGCCGCATATTATAACTCCCAAAAGAGTCACCCACTAAAATGTATGGTGGTGGGATCTCAGCAGTAGCTAACAATTGATTTAATTCACTAACAATTTGTTGACTAGTACGCGGCTTGAACGACATCCTACTCCAGCCGTAGCCAGATCGATCGTAAATACAGACCCTAGTTAATTTAGCTAGTTCATCAATTAAGAAATATCCCTCAACTCCACCCAGACTCGAATCAACAATTACGGTAATATTACCCGTTCCTCGAACTTGAAAGTGTTGGGTTCGATCGTCAGCGGTAGTGATTAATTTCCCTGGTGGTGCTGAATAGTTTCGTTCGCGATAACTAGCAACCTGATGATAAATAGTCGTCGCAGTCAATGCAACTATCTCGACAATCTGAAGGGATGATAAGCTATTGAACATAGTGATAACTGTAAATCGAGCATTAATTTATGTGGCAGTGGCAAACCTGGTCAGAACTACCTTATCTAACCTGCGATCTCCTTGCTGATTGGCAGCATGGCTTCTTTACCCGTCAGTTTGCCCCGCGCAACCCTCTGGAAATTACCCCCGTGCTATCGGCTACGGCGAGTACGCATCGGCTCAAGCAGATTCATGGCAACATCGTTCTGACTCCCACCGAAATCTCCACTACGGCAGATCTTGAACTAGAGACAGGACACGCACTGGCGGATGGAGTATTGACAGAGCAGAAGGAACAAGCCGTCTGGGTTGCCAGTGCTGATTGCAATCCAATTCTCATCGCCAACCAACACACCGGAAATGTCGCCGCCGTCCATGCTGGCTGGCGCGGTACGTCACTGAATATTGCTACTGTAGCAGTAGAACGGCTACTAGCGCAGGGGGGCACTCTGAGTGATATTATCGTCGCAATTGGCCCCGCGATCGCCGGAGAGGTTTATCAAGTTACGACTCAAGTAGGATTGGAAGTATGCGCCTCTATTGCCCCCAAACCGCTTTCTGGAGACAAGGAAACCGATCTGGCTAGTTTGCACGCAATTGTCAATTCACCCTTATTACCGGATGCTCAAGCGAGCAGAGTACGGCTAGATGTACGTCGGGTCAACCAACTTCAACTCGAACAATTGGGTGTACATCCGCACCAAATTTCGATTGCCCCTCATTGTACTTATCAAGAGCCTGAATATTTCTTCTCTTACCGTCGGGAAAAACTCAAGCAAATTCAATGGTCGGGAATAGTAAGCTAATCGATGGTATTGCAAGGAGCATAACCGGATCTAAATAGCGTGTAATCCCGTTCCAATCTATATTTCAGCCTATATCAATCGGTTTTATAATAGGGATATAGATAGAAAAGGACAAGACTTAGTGAAAATTCAACCATCTGTACTAGTTCATCTGGGATTTGGTAAGTACGTTCGATCGGACAATGTTGTAGCACTGATTCCACTAGAAGAGGATCGCGGCCCAGGACGGCGCACAGTCGTTTACTTAGAAGGTCAAGCAGAGCCACTAGTTGTTTCTAGATCTGAAGATACGATCGTCCGAGATTTAGTCCAGGAACCTCACGAAGTTACTCAATCGCGCCAACAACAAGAAATATTGCGCGATTTGTTACAAAACTTGGAAGGGATTAATGCCACCGTACGGCGGATTAGTCGTGACGAAGGAGGTCTCGATCTCGATCGATTAGCAGATCGGATTACCAAGGTGCTAGAAAACTAAATTACGTGGGCTAGAGCCAATTTCTGATTTTCTCTAGCCCACGAATTACTTTTCTTAGATAGAGACTGCCAACAAGTTCTAGCTATTTCCCACTCTTCTTGGGTATGAATTGCGAGAATTTTTATTTGAGATTGAGAAGTAGCTAAATCGCGATCTACTGTCATTGATAAGCTATTCAAAGCT
>JANNDQ010000054.1:0-4412 GCA_031387965.1 Chamaesiphon sp. OTE_75_metabat_567 | reverse complement strand
CCTTAATCAGCGGATTTGGAGCAGCCAGATAACCAATTCGCCAACCAGTCATCGCATAAGCTTTGGCAAATCCATTACTAATAATCGTCCGCTCAAAGATGTCTTTACCTAGGGCACCGATACTGATTTGTTCGACTCCATCGTAGATAATTTTCTCGTAAATCTCATCAGAGACAACTAGGATATCTCGATCGACAATTACCTGCGCTAATGCCTGTAACTCTTGTCGCGTATAGACTACGCCGGAAGGGTTGGAGGGAGAGTTGAGAATAAATAACTTTGTTTTGGGGGTAATTGCTGCATTGAGCGCATCGGCGGTAATTTTATAACTAGTAGTATGATCGGTATCGACAATTACCGGAATCCCACCAGCTAGCTTGACCATTTCTGGATAGCTCAACCAAAATGGTGCGGGAATAATCACCTCATCACCCGGATTGATCAGACTCAGCATCAGGTTGTAGAGTGAGTGTTTGCCGCCATTTGTGACTAAAATGTTAGCAGCATCATAATTAAGCTGATTATCGCATCGGAGCTTATTGGCGATCGCCTCCCGTAGTTGCGGCTCTCCAGCCG
Organism: Chamaesiphon sp. OTE_75_metabat_567; assembly: GCA_031387965.1. GTDB lineage: Bacteria > Cyanobacteriota > Cyanobacteriia > Cyanobacteriales > Chamaesiphonaceae > Chamaesiphon. The sequence goes on along the minus strand of JANNDQ010000054.1, from coordinate 3,836 downwards.
CCGCACCATATTTAGTTTTTCCCAGATCCAATGCGCGTTTTGCGGCATTCTTAATATGTTCTGGAGTATCAAAATCAGGCTCTCCCGCACTGAAACTACAGATATCTTGCCCATCCGCCTGCATCGCTTTTGCCATTGCGGCGATCGCAAGGGTAACAGATGGTTGAATTTCAGTGATGCGTTTTGCCAATTCCATAACTTTACAATTTCCCCAGTCATCTCGCCCAGTGTCGCTACACTGTATCTATGCGAGTTGTCTTTGTTTCTCTAATATAGTTCCCCAAGCGTAGCAATTATAAACCCATATGAGCGGCTTTAGGCTGTAGAATTCAGGCTTTAGGTTTTAGGCTTTAGGTTAAAATTGTAGGGTGGGCACTGCCCACCAATTAGGTTTCAGGTAAAATCTCTCTTACCAGAGCTGTACTTATTTTTCACTAGCAGCTCAAAAATTCTGTTGTAATATTTATGGTTAGTGATGCTTTTGTGACGATCGCGAGTGTTAATTTCGATCAAGTAGTTGAATTCTACACCCAATTTCTAGAATCTCCGCCCCAGCCTTACATCTCTCAAGTCTATGCCGAGTTTTCGATCGCTGGCTTACGGTTGGGAATTTTTTGTCCCAAGTCTACTAATCAGGCTGAATTTGCTCAATCTAGTCAAAGTGGGCTGAGCTTGTGCCTGGAGGTAGATAGCTTGGAAGACTCGATTGACAAATTAGTCCAACTCGGCTGTTCCCTACCAGGAAAGATCACCACCGCATCTCACGGCAGAGAAATCTACGCTTACGATCCCGACGGCAACCGTCTAATTCTCCATCAATCAAAACCCAAAGCCTAAGAGGATATTTTGTAAAGTATAGTTTGTTACTCAGTCCCAAAGAATTTATCAATCCGATCGAACTCCAGATCTGCAAAACGATCGATCGTCCAATTTGCCTGACGTTGCAACATGTGAAAGGGATAAGTATTGGCGATCGCAACTGCTTGCATACCTGCTGCTTTGACAGCTTGTAATCCGGCAAAAGTATCCTCAATTGCTAGACATTCGGCTGGCAATAAATTTAGATCTGGATTTAACTTATTTAATCTTTCAGCTGCCAGTAAATACCCTGCTGGATCTGGTTTACTCTGACTAATTTCATCGCCAGAAACGATCGTCTCAAAATACCGATCAATCCCAGTTTGTTGCAATACAAACTCAGCTTCCGATCCAATTGCCCCAGTCACCAAGGCTAACTTATAGCCACTATCGTGCATTTTCTCAATAAACTCAATCACATCAGGATAAATTGGCAACGTCTCCATTTTTGCTAATCGATCCCGATATGCGATCGCTTTTTTGGCAATCAGTTTATCCAGATATTCATCTGTCACAGATCGCCCACGGGATGATAACAAATCAGTTAAAGCAGCTCTGTCACTGCGCCCCACACATACTTTCCAAAACTCCTTACCCTGGGGTGGTAAATTTTCTGCTATTAATAACTCATCATTCAGCTCTCGATGAATTGCTTCATCTTTGATAATGACACCGTTAAAATCAAATAAAACTGCTTTTAAAACCACACTTAAATCGTGAGAAATTACTCTACTCCAAACCACAAACCATCAATAGTGCAGTCTGAATTTGCTGCCAATAGTTGTCTTCTAGAATTCCGACTAATCCTAGAACTCTGTGCCCATCGATCGACCGAATTTGAGCGATGTCTAGAAATCGATCCCGATCAAGACGATTATCACTCTCTCGATCAAGCGTTATGGCAATTTTTTGTTTCATGACCCTAATTTAATGATATGACAACTACATTATACTTGATCGAATCTTAATTCCCTGACTGACTTGATTGATCCAGAATACATCTTTTGTCTGCACCTGATCGAATCCGGCTTTGCCCATCCAGGCATCGAGATTACCTGCGGCATAGGTTTGAATATATGGCTCCTCAAAGATATTATTTAACCAATCTAAACTGCGGAGAGTGCGCTGATTGCCGTCGAGGATGAGGATCTTGCCACCTGGAGCTAGCAGTCGATAACTTTCGGACAAAATTGCTTGAGTGATGGCTGGAGGAGTCTCGTGGAATAGCAGCGCGGCAGTAATCAGATCGAAACTTCCAGTCTCAAATTCAGTTAATTCCGCCATGCCGTGTTGCCACAGAATCTCTAGCCCTGCTCGACTTGCTCGATCCTCTGCGACGGCTAACATATACGGTGACAAGTCTAAACCAGTTACTGTTGCACCCGGAAAGCTTTGTTTGACTAGCATTGTCATCGAACCAGTACCGCAACCTAAATCGAGAGCTTGTCGCGGGTAAGTATCAATTTCAGCTACTAGACTCTGACGCACCCACGGCTCATAAGGTGGCAACACGTATTGAGTAATCGGATCATAGGTAATCGCCGCTGTCTGGGTGAGATAGCCACCTTCAATCCCATGAAAGTTTTGACTTTGATAGTAGTCAGGATAGCGAAACTCTACAGCTTGATATTTATTGATTGTCTCATGCCAGTCGATTCGATCGCGCACTGCCATCATCTGCTCTTTGTCTAGCAATCCTTGAATCAAAGGTGAGAGAAACTGCTCCCACAATGTATCTTGTCTAATCGCCATCACAATATTGGATAAAATTTACGCTTGCAAGTAACACCTTCTAATTATCCTAGTTTTATCCAATAATTTATCGATCGAGTCAAATTCATGTAATTAGCAGCGCTTCTGCGCAGCCAGACGTTCTGCCCAACGGTAGTCTAAAGCCAACGCTATTTTGAAGATCGGGTTAGAATTGACAATACAAGTTATCAGCAATAAATGATTAACATAAAAACTTATACAGTTAATTCGCGAGTGACAGCACTTCAGGCGCAAGCATTGGCAAATGATTTTTTGAGTAATTCTTTACCCGATCGATTTACCACAAACTTACCTGAATGGATTGATGATAGATGGCGAATTTCCATCATTTTGACTTATCCTCACATTGGATCTTTAGGGGAAGTTGGAGAGTTACGCATGGACGCTGAAACAGGTATAATTCTCAGTCATACACCACTCGATCGAATCAAGCAGGTAGGTATGGAACTATATACTGCAAATCAGGATGCAATCGAATCTACCTTTTTATAAGCAAGAAAAGCCCTATTCCTGCGTACCAGCTTGTCTACGAATAGTTTTAGCTGCCCGAGGGTATATTTTGACTGAGGCAGATTTACGAGAACGCTGTGATTGCACCTTTTTAGGTACAGAGGCTTTGAAGGTAGTAGATGCGTTGCGCTCAATGGGTTTCAAGAACTCTAATAAGCAGACATTGAGATTTTCAGAGTTGGTTTTAGAGCTAGACACCGGAATTTATCCAATTGTGTTCGTCAATTTGTTAGCAATTGATGGCGTAAATGACGCTCATGCAATGGTAGTGATTTCAGTTGATGACGAGAATATGATGGTGTGCGATCCACTTCAAGGGGAACGGCTCTTACCTCGCTCTACATTTGATACGGCATGGGCGATGATGCGAAATCTGACAATTTTAATTCGAGATTGAAGTATTTAATATGGATTTAGATATTCATTTTTGTGCAAGATCCTGGGTGATGAACGTGTATTCGTGCCAATCGCAGACAGGAACATAACCAATATCCTGGTAAATATGGTTAGAAGTTGGATTTGCCAAATCTGTCAGCAGAAAACATCGATCGCATCCTCGATCCAGTAGTTTTTGGCTCAATGCTGCGACACAGGCAGTAGCATAACCTTTGCGGCGATATACTGGTGGCGTGTAGACCGAACCAATCAAACCAACAGTTGGCGAACGCTGCCTACCTGCCGCTAGTGAAACTGGA
>JANNDQ010000037.1:0-2352 GCA_031387965.1 Chamaesiphon sp. OTE_75_metabat_567 | reverse complement strand
TATATTCAATTCGATCGTCTATTAAGATGGTGCAATCGATCGTTGCGTTGGGGATAAATGATAAATCTTTGTATGTACCATGCCAATTAATATATTCTAAATCTACAAACCAATCTGGAACATCCCCAGCTTCGGCTAATGTTCTGGAGATTGATCGAAAACGAACTTCATTAACAGCAGTGAAGATAACCAATCGATTGAAGTTTTCGTGACAATATTCTAAGAATGTAAATAATCCAGGTCTAGGAAATTGACTGACAGCATTAGAAATTAATGTTCCTTCTAAATCTAATGCGATCGTCAATTCCTTTTGCTTTTCTTTACTCAAGTAATATCACCAATTTTCAATATAGCCGTACAAATTAGTTTTATCTCACGGTCGAGATATTTATTCCAAAAAGATTGAATTTTATCTTTGATAGTCTCTAAATCTCCATCTAAATAATCTGAATAATTAAGAATTTCTCGTCTGTTGATATGACTACATCTTCTTTCGCTTAGTCTGCTGCCTACATGTCCAGGAATATCTAAGTTTTTTATTGTATCAAAAATATGTTGCTTGGTTATTTTGTCACCAGGCCCGATAACTAAGTGTAATCCTAGATACTGAGGATCGTTGACAAACTCAAATAGCAATAAACGATTACTTTCCGTCCATCTATCACAGGTCTTTTGAAAAGTTAAATTATCCCATCCTTTTGGCGCAAACCGAATAAATTGCTTGCTACTATGATCTTCTTCGATATCTTCTGTTCCGCTATCTTTAATAATCTGCTGTATAAACTCTGAAATTTCCGACTGTAAATCTGGACGATGTTCGTAAATAAGATCCAGAGCTTGTCGATGCTGCTTGTATATTTTCTGACATAGATTTGCAATCTCTGAGTTACCCACGATATGCCTCCTGACTAGACTAACGTAATGACTTATTAAAGTATAAACGTCATCGCCCATTGTCGATCTATACTTAGTGCATATAGATTCTATTTCATTTACGACTTCTTCATAACTTAGTGGCAACCATTTCTCCCTAGAGGCTGAATATCCTCCTTTTGTGAGATATACAAAAAGTTTATGATATTCAGGAAACTCTCCATCAATTATTGTCTCATATCGCTTTAATTGGTCGGAATGTTCTGAAGAATCCACCTTGTTTTCAATAATGCAAACTAATTGATTGATTGGTGAATGAATCAGAATATCAATGTTTTTCCACTCTCGCCGAATTTCCACATTTTCTAAATCTGCAATATCAATCCCGACCGGACTCAATGGCGGGTTTTCTGACTTGAGCAATGCACAAATTAATAACTTCTTTAGGAATAAATCGCTTAATCTATGCGTCTCTTGTGGATTTAGTAGAAAGGCAATAACATTTGAATGTCTTATCTCCTGCCTGACAACTCCAATTGCTTCAAAAATATTGAATTCTGACAGAGTTGATTCCAGAAAATCTAAATCTTGATTATCGATTATTAATTTGCCAAGAATCTCTTGTTTCTCTCTATCAGAAAGCATAAATTTAATAGATGTGTTGGTTGGGTTGAATGAATGTGAAACCCAACTATCTTAACCAGCGATTTGTGAATGTTGGGTTTCGCTACTGAGTAAATCGATTGTTTATTGGGTCGTTGGCGTAGCCTCTCAGTATGAGAATCTCCGTCTCTAATTTCAGGGTTGAAATTCAGTAACTTGTAAATTCTCATCGATCGTAGTAATCGAACCAGCAATGAGTGTAGGTATGACTAAACAAGCCTGTTTGATTAGAGGTAGAAGGCGATCTGGCTTAGTACTGGTAGTATTGAGAACAATAATCCTCAGTTGGTAAGTGCTAACATTCTGCTGATAGGGTAGATTCTTGTCGGCAGTAATAAAAACATCAAATGGATAAGCATCAGCTAGAACTAATAAATCTCGATCTTTTGTCCCACGCCATCCCATATTATCAACATTGAATACACTGTGACCAGCATCGATAATAGGCGGTTTTAGTTTTCGACTCAAGAGATTTTCATCCAGCAAAACGAGCATTGAGGACTTCACCTCGATAGAGTATGACACGGGCGATCGATTCCAATACTTGGATTGCAGGGATTTTTAGGTGAGGGAAATCCTCTGAAAATTCAGTTAAACCATCTTCATCTTTTAGGTAGTCAAATAGAGTTTGGAGCGGCACACGAGTACCGATAAATACTGGTACACCCGACATAATATCACTGCAAAGGCGATCCGTTCTCGGTGTTGACCATGGATCAGCTCTGCACCAACATGACGATCTATTGGGTGACGGGAACGATCAACTCGTCGATGAGGCTCTATTACGAGTCGATGGGTCCGGGTCGTGGTGCCGGG
>JANNDQ010000024.1:0-6380 GCA_031387965.1 Chamaesiphon sp. OTE_75_metabat_567 | reverse complement strand
TGACCGATCGCCTGAGCTGCCCCAAACATTGCCGCAGCACCACCCATATCCATTTTCATGGTTTCAATCCCGCTCCCAGCGCCTTTAATATTCAAGCCGCCAGAATCGAATGTTAAACCCTTGCCGACGATCGCCAGTTTCCGGCGCGGTGTTCCAGCGGGGGTATAGGTGAGGTGGATAAATTTGGGCGGCATTTCTGAACCTAGTGCCACACCTAGGAAGGCACCCATGCCGAGAGCTTCACATTCAGCCCCTTCGAGAATCTTGAGAGTGAAACCGTAATCTTTCGCCATCGTTTCGGCAGTTGCCGCCAGACTCATCGGTGTGACTACGTTGGCAGGCGCAGCAACTAGTTCCCGCGCCAAAATCGTCCCAGCGGCGATCGACTGTGCCTTAGTAATTGCTGGATCGTTACCAGCCGATTCCAGCAGATGAATTTCAGTCAGCTTGAGCTGATTTTTTGGCTCGACTTCGGACTTAAATCGATTGTCCTGATGCAGTGCCAGCAGCAGTCCTTCACTGATTACCTGGACACTTGCCGCACTATCGTCATTCCACACTGGCAAACTAATTCCCAGAGTTGTCACTTTCTCACGTTTGGCGGTTCTAGCGATGGTTGCGCCTGCTTTGCGGAGGATGTCTAGTTTCGCCCCCTCAGCCTTGCCCAAACCCACGAGCATAATTTTCTTAATTGGCGTGGTAGTGCCGACCCGCGTCACGGCACTGCTAGACTTAGCTCCTTTAAATTCAGTTTCAGCAATCAGTGCTGTAATAATCCCTGCCAACTGAGTATCGAGTTTGGCAAGATCGCCCGTGAGTTCGACAGCATCTTCATAAAACCCAATCGCTAGTAAGTCTCCAGTCCATTCTAGACGTGTTGTAGCGATCGCTTTGATATCCATATTTACGTGCTTGTAGGGGTGATTTTAATTGTGTTTAGTTGCTGAAGTTCGACTAAAACAGCTGAGGCGGCTGACTTTACGATCGAGTTCACTACTCTCTTATTGTAGCAATTTTGGCGATCGGCATTTTCTGACGGGAACACATTGATCGATCGCCCAAAAGTTACATCTTGTAAAATATGTCTTAAATCGCACATTGGTAGTGATTGGAATCACCATGCTTTGATCCTGAAATATAGCATGATTCAAAGCATCTCAGGAGTGGTCTAATTGCTGATACAGTAAATACATGCATTTACTATGTCCTAAATTATACTCACAATCCGAAGAATAGCTATTCGTTAGTACTAGTCGAACGACAACCACGAATAGCGAAGTAACCGATCAAATTAGAACTTATTAACAACATGGCAACTATTACAGGCACGAACACTGCAAATACCCTCTACGGTACGAGCGGTAATGATGAAATTCTGGGATTAGGCGGTAATGATCGACTCATCGGTAGTATCGGCAATGATATTCTCAATGGCGGTGAGGGCAATGATATTGCTGACTACCGCAGTTTGAATGAAAACATCACTCTCACGCCGATGGGTGGTGTTGACAAAAATGGGAATGGACGAGATCAGCTCATCGGCATTGAGACAATCTGGGGCAATACTAATCGCGTCAATACGATCGATGCTAGTAGTGTTGGTGCTTCCGGTGGTGGGATTGATGTAGATTTATCTACTGACTCATTGAAGGTATTTATCCCTAGCCTGGGATATCGGGACTTTACCATCAAAAATTTCAGCAATATTATCGGTACAGATCGCAGTAGTCGCTTTGTCGGTAACTATCGCAATAACCAGATTACTGGTGGTGCTAGTAATGACTATATTGTTGGTTCTAGAGGTAATGACACCCTCAACGGTGGCGGTGGCAATAACACGCTTGATTACAGCAATCTTGGCAATGCTGTGAAGATTTTACCGCGCGGGACGATTAACAAAGGTGCTTCTGGTACAGATAAAATCAGCAACTTTAGCAAAATTATTGGTGCTGCGAATCAAACGAATGCGATCGATGCTAGCGTTGGTGCTGGAGGTGGCAGTCTTAATGTCAATCTCGCCAACAATTCGCTGGGTATCATTTTTTTTAACTCTGAGAGTCAACAGGTTGAGAGTCAACAGTTTGAAGTCGTAAATTTTGTCAATGTATTCGGTACCGGAGAGAGCGATACGATTATTGGCAGCAATAAAAATAGTACTTTGACTGGCGGCGGAGCCAACGATTCAATTGTTGGCGGCACTCAAAACGATGAAATTACTGGTACTGATCGGGTTTTTCGGGGCGGTGGTGAAATTGATACGCTTACTGGTGGCGGCGGTGCGAATAAGTTTATTCTCGGCGATAGCAGAGGTGCTTACTATCGGGAGGGTGGTAATGGTGACTTCGCGACAATTACCGATTTTAATATCTTTCGTGACTCGATCGATGTTGGTAATCTCACTAACTATAGTTTCGGGTTTGAAGGTATTAACACCATCAATCTCTTCGCTGGTAGTGATGTAGCTACTCGCGATCTAATTGCCAAAATTAAAATTGGCGGCTTTGGTGGCTCTGCATTGGCGAAGGGTGCTAGTTCCAAAATGGCAACGATGGCTGGTGATTCACCAATGCTAGCTACTAGTGGACTCAGTTCACTGTCTGGACAGATTAATATCCTCTCTGGTGCTAATTCGATCGCTGAAGCCATAGTTTAGAGTAGAGTAACCAACAATCTTAGCTTCATCTTCACCATAAGTGGGTGCCAATCGTTGGCACCTTTATTTTTAAAACCCAAATTTATAAATGTATCAATGGCATTTTACATTGACAAATAATCCTACTTTACCGCCGCTGTTACTTTTACACGGTTGGATGGGTGATTGTGAAGATTATTGTGAGATGATTGAATCACTATGATCGAGATTTTTGTAGCAATTTTGGCGATCGGCATTTTCTGGCGGAAATACAATTATCAATCTTCGACTTAGGCAGCCGCCACCTAAAGGAATGAAAGTTATTGCTTACAAGACAGTCGATTGATCGCGTTTATCATGGTTCGATCAACAAATAATGACCAAATCGATCGATTTCGAGCTTCCGTAGTCAGAAATACAAAACTCGCTCAATCGAAACCTTAGTCTGAACTAGATAGCTTCACACTATTATTAGCAAAGTTTTATGAGCGATCGATATCCAGTCATTATCATCGGTGGTGGACAAGCGGGACTATCGATGAGTTATTGTCTGAAACAACGCGGCATCGACCATATTATTTTTGAAAAGCAGACGATTGGGCATGAATGGAGATCGAGGCGGTGGGACAGTTTCTGTCTGGTAACTCCCAATTGGCAATGTCAACTTCCTGGTTATCCCTATCCTGGCAACGATCCCTACGGGTTTATGCCCAAGGATGAGATTGTCAAGTACCTGCAAGACTACGCTGCTAGCTTCAATCCAACGCTAAAAGAAGGGGTGGCGGTAGATAAAGTTTGGCAGACAGAAACAGGGTTATATGCCGTCAGCACCTCCATCGGTGAGTACACAGCCGATCGAGTCATTATTGCCGTTAGCGGCTATCATACGCCCAAAATCCCTCGTCTGGCGGAACGTTTGCCCACGTCGATTCATCAAATCCACTCTTCTGCTTATAAGAATCCCGAATCTTTGCCCGCAGGGAGTGTATTAGTAGTAGGAACGGGACAATCTGGCTGTCAGATTGCCGAAGATCTGCATCTAGCTCGGCGACAGGTGCATTTATGCGTCGGTGGCGCACCCAGATCGCCGCGTTTATATCGGGGTAAAGATGCGGTAGAATGGCTCGACCGAATGGGATATTACGACATCTCGATCGACGAACATCCTAAGAAAGAGACGGCGCGCAGTAATACTAATCATTATCTCACAGGACGCGATGGGGGACGGGAAATCGATCTGCGAAAATTTGCACTGCAAGGGATGAAATTACACGGACGATTGAAATCGATTAATGAAGGTAAATTAGAGTTTCAGGATGATTTAAGTCATAATCTCGATCGAGCTGATGCCGTCGCTGAAAAGATCAAACAAAATATCGACAGGTATATCGAAACAGCCGGAATTGAAGCTCCAATCGAATCACCATATCAACCAGTTTGGCAGCCGGAAAATCCAGACTTAAATCTAGATTTAGCAGCAGCTAATATTCAGACGGTAATTTGGTCTACAGGATTTCAAACCGACTTTAGCTGGATCGATTTGCCCGTCTTTAACGGTAGTGGCTATCCGCATTACGATCGCGGTATCACTAATCTATCTGGCTGCTATTTTATCGGATTGCCGTGGCTATATACATGGGGTTCGGGGAGATTTTCGGGTGTGGCTCGTGATGCACATTATATTGCCGAACATATTGCTATTAAAGAAAAGGTGTCTATAACCAGTAGTTGGAGTATCGTTAATGAATTTTTGCTCGGTTCGTAGTCTAGGCTACAACTTTTTCTGAATTTAGTGGTTTCGATAATGTCATGCTAATTCAATGAATATTTTGGATATAGTTACATGAGTATCCATAGTGTTAGACATCCGAATTTCGTATTTGACGATACAAAATCAGCATTCGATCGAACGTTAGACTAGTATCGATGTTGACAATCAGGAATAAGCAGAAAGTTATGCCAGAAGTTACTATCCCCGCTCACAAGACTGGCGATTTTCTCGTCGATTATGAAGAAAAAGTCTTTCCTGATGTTCAAGCTGAACCTGGTGAGAAAGCGTTAGTGACATTTCACACGGTGGCATTTGAAGGATCGATCGGGCTGGTTAATTTGTTACAAGCTACCCGTTTGAAGAAGAAGGGTTTTAATACTTCAATTTTACTTTATGGCCCTGGGGTGACATTGGGATTGCAGAGGGGTTTTCCTAAGTTAGGTGATGAAGCATTTCCTGGGCATCAAAATTTCACGGTACGGATTGCTAAATTTATCAGCGATGGTGGGAAGGTTTACTGTTGTCGGTTTGCTTTGCAAGCTCTGTATGGGCACGGCGAGGCTTCTTTGATTCCTGGAATTATTCCGATCAATCCGTTAGATGTGTTGGATATTGTGCTGATGCACCGGAAGGAAGGGGCATTTATTTTGGATACCTGGACGCTGTAATAATTGCGGATCTGTAGGGGCGGGTTCATGCAATTAATTATTGCTGTAACGACAACTAACGAACAAACCCGCCCTAACCCACAATCAACATTCAGATCGTTTTTCATGACGTTTGTTAAAGAAAATGCGGATGTTGCCAATGTGGTTGGGCGGGTTTGTTATTCGGGTTTGGATCGAACAGAAGAGCAAAAACTTATGGATTTCACGCGCAAAGTTCGAGCTGCTGCCGTACAAATTAGTCCGGTTTTATATAGTTGTGAAGGAACGACTGAAAAAGTTTTGAAAGCGATCGACAAAGCCGCTCAAATGGGTGCAGAACTCGTGGTTTTTCCTGAAACTTTGATTCCTTACTATCCTTACTTTTCGTTCGTGCAACCGCCCGTTTTGATGGGTAAGGAGCATCTCCGACTGTATGAGGAAGCTGTCGAAGTGCCTAGTCCCGTTACTGAGACGGTGAGTCAGGCGGCTCGATCGCATCAGATCGTTGTGGTACTGGGGATTAACGAACGCGATGGTGGTTCGCTCTACAATACCCAGCTCATTTTTGATGCTGATGGTACACTCCTGCTCAAGCGGCGCAAAATTACGCCTACTTATCACGAGCGGATGGTGTGGGGACAGGGTGATGGAGCCGGATTGCAGGTAGTGGATACGGCGGTAGGCAAACTCGGCGCACTCGCCTGTTGGGAGCATTACAACCCGCTGGCACGCTTTGCTCTGATGGCACAGCACGAGCAAATCCACTGCGCTCAATTCCCTGGCTCGATGGTGGGTCAAATTTTTGCCGATCAGATGGAAGTCACCATCCGCCATCATGCGCTTGAAGCGGGTTGCTTTGTGGTAAACGCGACTGGTTGGCTCTCTGCCGAACAGGTAAGTCAAATTACTACCGATGACAAGCTCCAGAAGGCTTTGAGCGGCGGTTGTTTCACTACGATTATTAGCCCTGAAGGCAATATTCTCCATCCCCCAATTACTGAAGGCGAAGGGATGGCGATCGCGGATCTGGATTTTGCGCTGATTACTAAGCGCAAGCGGATGATGGACAGTGTGGGACATTATTCCCGTCCCGATCTGTTGCAGTTGCAGGTGAATTCGAGTCGGTGGGAGGTGGTGAGTGAAGGCGGAGATCTACCCACCCCGCCCGTTGGGCACCCCTCCGAGGAGGGGATTTCTACCCACCCATCCGAGGCTAACGTGTCTACACATCTCTAGTGAGAAGCAAAAACCCTAGAAATCCCCCAAACCCCCTTGGTATGTGGGCTAAGTTCAGGAACTTAGTCCCCCTTTCCAAGGGGGATTTTGGTGG
>JANNDQ010000810.1:0-7202 GCA_031387965.1 Chamaesiphon sp. OTE_75_metabat_567 | reverse complement strand
GGGTTTGAGAGATTCTAGCTCCTCCTTGAGCGATCGCTTGCTCTCCTTGATTTGACCAGTTGCAGCGGGACTAGTTTTACTTTCGGCTAGCCATTGCTTGAGCACTTGGATTTTGCGTTCGGGAATTTTGCCATTAATCACGCAGACGCAGCGATCGTCACCCTCTAGCGCAAATAGTACCAATCGATAGATACCAGTCTGAGTCAGGAGTTGGAGTGTTTGTTCACCGATCGACTTTTTCAGATCTAGATAGCATGATAGCATCCGATGTTTTTGCTCGTCTTTGTATAGCGTCGTGATCCACAGCAGCATCGGATGGGGTGAACCGACGAATAAGAACTGAGAATGGGGCTTATTGTGTTGATATCGATCGATATCAGCCTGAGCGAGCATAATCCAGAGGGTTGCTACTTCAGAATTTTCATGTTTAACTAGCTGCGGGAAGACAATTTCGGCACGAGGCTTGTCTTTTGGCCAGGTACTTTGACGACAGATATCATCAACGGTAAGCGGTAACTTAGATTGTTCTGCCTCGCTAGTTTTTCTAGTTGGTGGGGGTAATAGTTCAATAGACGCTTGTTCGATGCTTTCGAGGACTTTGAGCAGCTCAGAGACATGGGCAGGTCGTTGCTCGGCTGTTTTGGCGATGCACTGATTGACAACATCCATCAGCGCTTGAGGCAAGTTTAGTTTCGCTTTGACTTCACTAAACGATTTGGGTTCCTGATAATGATGACACTGAAACCAGCCTTCAAAGGAGCTAGCTTTAGGCTTGAGCGGGAGTTCACCAGTGAGCATTTGGAACATCATGATGCCCAAACTGTAGATATCTGCTCGATTATCCAGTGTCTTCCCATCCATCTGTTCAGGAGAACAGTAGGCAGGGGTACCCATAAATCCAGTTGGCGACTCATCTGACTTGAGTAAGGCGATCCCAAAATCTAGCACCTTAACTAGTTCGCCCAGGGTGGCATCTTTGACAACGATAATGTTGCTGGGTTTGATATCGCGGTGGACGACTTGAGTGACATTACCCTCGATTTCAATTCCATCGTGAGCGCACTGTAGCCCGAGACAAATCTGCCGCATAAAGTTAAAAAACTTAGGTAGCGGCATGGGTTTGTTTTGCATCACATCCTTGAGACTGTCCCCCTTGAGATATTCCATCACGTAGAAGGGCATCTCTTCATCGTCAAGACCATAGTCTCGTACTTTGACGATGTGGATACTTTTTTCGCCCAATAGGGCGCTGACGGTAGCTTCCCGCATGAATCTGTCGCGGACCCGCTGGGTCATTTTAGATCGCGACAAAAATTTAACAGCAACAATTACGCCGCCCAAGAGGGTATCTTTCGCCTGATACACTTGCCCCATTGAGCCTTTGCCAGCTATCTCTAGGAGTTGATAGCGTTGCAGTACTAATCGACCATAATGTTCATCTCTCACGCGATCGATGCCTCCATGACGCTCGATAATGAGACTGGAAAGGAATTAATAATAGTTTTTGATTTACAAAGATTGAACATCGAAACAAACGCGATCGGGTTAAACTGGGCGGGAGATGAACTTATCTAAAATATACCCATTTCAGTGGCAATGATGGACATCACCCAATAACATTGGTTTATTCGCACCAGTCGCGTGAGGTAAATTACCTGGAATTTCGTGATATCTCCAGTAGGCTAACACCGCAAAAGCGATCGCTTCTTTGAAATCTCCATTGATTCCAGCATCATCAGTATTCATCATCTCAATCCCTGGCAACCGATACTGGAGCCGTTCCCGTAGATAAAGATTGCGACTGCCGCCGCCACATAATAATACCCGGTCGGGCAATTGTGGCAAAAAGCGCTGGTAACTGTCGGCAATACTGCTAGCCGTAAAATCAGTCAGCGTCGCTAGCAAATCTGCACTGGTTAGCTGGTAATCCAACCCGTCAGCGATACAACTTTGGAGATAATCCGCTCCAAATAGCTCTCTTCCTGTCGATTTGGGCGGGGCAATCTTAAAATACTCCTGTGCTAGCCATTTTTGGATTAACGGTTCGCAGACTTTGCCTGTTGCTGCCCATGCGCCATCTCGATCGAATGTTAATTCACCCTGACTCAATCGGGTGACAGCGAGGTCGAGTAAACTATTGCCAGGGCCAGTATCCCAGCCACAGACGTGCTGTTCCCAATTCTCCTGATTACGCGGTGGGAGATAAGTAACGTTACCAATCCCACCGATATTCTGGACGCACCGATGTTCAAGCGGATGGCTCAATAGATAGGCATCAGGCTTGGGTACTAGGGGCGCACCTTGTCCGCCTGCGGCAATGTCGGCAGCCCGAAAGTTGTCAATCGTATCAATTTGGGCGATCGCGGCGATGATTTCGCCTCTGCCGAGCTGAAGGCTGTAGCCCATACTTTCAGGCGTTGTGGGGCGATGGTAGACTGTTTGACCGTGGGAACCGATTAGGGTAGCTGGAGTTTGATTGGCTTGAATATTCACAGCAGCTTGTCCAAAACACCCCGCAATCTGGTCATCCAGCGCCGCTAGTTCTAGCATTGATAATTTTTCACCACCACAGACAGCCAGAATTTGCGATCGAATTTCCTCAGGATATGGATAAGTTGCTCCTGTAACGAGATTTACCCGCAGATCGATCGTCGTACCGCTAATTTCTACTAGGGCAGCATCGATCCCATCTACCGATGTCCCACTCATCAAACCAATTACTCTCATCGCACCCCCATATTCTTAACCAATCACAGGCAAGTCAGTAGCTAAACCACCATTCACCATTCACCACATCTCTAAAATCAACAACATCAAAAATACCTCAACACCTATGTTATACTTGAAAGGCTGTGGGTCAATTGAATAACTCACCTATATTATCAGTCAAACTGCTTCAAAATGATTAAAATACGCCTCAAAAGATTTGGTAAAAAGCGGGAAGTTAGTTACCGACTAGTCGCGGTGCAAAGTACCTCTAGACGCGATGGTCGTCCCTTGGAAGAATTGGGATTCTACAACCCCAGAACTGATGAAGTTCGGCTCGAAACTGAAGCAATTCTCAAACGACTCGGACAGGGTGCGCAGCCAACTGACACAGTGCGCCGAATTCTAGAAAAAGCGAATGTAATCGAACAAAAAGCGATCGCCCAAAAAGGTGCCTAAGTAACGTGATTTCGACCCAACCACCAAATCTGCCCGATTACGAGCAACTGGTCAAATTCTTATTCAAACCATTTTTGAGCGCGACAGAGGCGATTGGCGTTGATTGTGAATACACGATCGATCGTCGTCGCGTTTGGATTCGGGTTGCTGTGGCTACCGCCGATCAAGGCAGTGCCTTTGGTCGCGGTGGTCGAAATATCCAAGCAATTCGGACAGTTGTTCAAGCCGCAGCAGCAACAGTCGGTCAATCTATTCATCTCGATGTCTATGGAAATACTTCCAGTTCCAGACACGCAGACACAGACGACGGACAAGAAAATGGCAGCGGATCTGGCAACAGACCCGCTCGGACTCCACCAAATCGCCGCTCCTCCAGTAGTGAAGATGCTCCAGCTGAAGAGACACGCCAACGCTCTAACGTCCCACCGCCCAAGCCTCGCCGTCAAGCCTAGTTTGCTACCCCATCGTGACTTGCTGCGTGGCAATCAATGCGCTCAAACCGATCGCGCCTCGTTGGGAACCGTGACAATTTGACATACCCAGCCAGATTTTATCGCTACCCCGCTGGTGACGATCGAATCTAGGCGAAGCATTAATGTAGACAGAAGCGCTATTAATTCCCGCCATAAATTGCTGGGTTTCCAGATAAGAGTCGGTGATGATACAGTCAGCATGTCCGCTACTGTGAAGATCAATCGTTGCAATTGCCTCATCGACACTTTTGACCGATTTAAAAGCAATAGTCTTGCGGAGATAGGGTTGATGCCATTCTCCGGCTTGGGCTAGTTGTAAGTATTCACCATAGCTAGACACCAATTCGCGATCGCCACGTAGCCCAAAGCCATTATCCTTGAGGCTTTTCCACAGCGTCGTTAAGGATGTCGAAGACCGATCTGCGTGAATCAATACCTTCTCGATCGCATTGACAGCATCTGGCGCTCCCACATGGCTATCGCAGATCGCATGACGGACTAGCTCCAAGCTGCCATTGGCACCCCAGTATAGATAACAATTCCCGATTGCTGCTGGTAAAATCGATACTGTTGCTTGTTGGGTTACTTGGCGGATCAGGCTTGGTCGCCCATAACAAATTGCTAGGTTGATCTGCTGAGTGTGAGTTAACAGCTCGTATAGTAGACTAGGATCTGGATCGATTAGCTGGACAGCATCCTGGGGGAAATTAGCCTTCTCCAACCCCATTCTGATGGCAGTAGCGATCGCGATGTTTGTGTGTCGCGCCTCTGCGCTGCCACGGAGGATAATACTGTTACCCGTCTTGAAACTCATTCCCGTCGCAATGACTCCTAACTCTGGTAGTGCCTCATAAATAAAGGCTACCGTGCCCAAAGGCTTGACCTGACTATATCGATGTCGATCGCTTGCTTGTGAACCAGGCTCAGTATTGCCATAGGTCGAGGAAAGCTCTCCGAGATAAGATAGTAGATCGATACATTTCTGAAGTCGCTCGGGCGTAAGTTTCAACCATTCGAGGAGTAGATCCGAGATCTCCAATCCCCTACTCGCCTCTAAATCAAGCGTATTTGCTTCGAGAATATCATTAAAAGAGGCTTTCAGCGCAGTTGCCATCGACCCGATCGCTTGTTCACGCTGCTTGCTACTTGTCAGTGAGATATGTCGCCCAGTCCGAATGGACTGATCCAATATACTGGCTAGGCTGGGGTTGGTACTCGCATGTTCCATAGAGAGTTCTGAACCTTGGTCAATTAACCAGATCGTGATGATGAAAAAAGGCAGTAGCTATCGTTACTCATCGTACAAGATTTGGGATTGGTTTAGCTAAGGTTACTTTACTACTAGATCGACACAAAAAAGCCTTTCCAAATTGGGAAGGCTTTTTTACTAGTCTTTGTGGTTGAAGACTATTGATTTAAGCGGGAGACGCGATTCGAACGCGCGACATCAACCTTGGCAAGGTTGCACTCTACCACTGAGTTACACCCGCGAATCAGCGGTTTTTGACCACGTTTATTATTATTGCAGAAGGTCAATGATTTGTCAACCTTGATCATCAAACCCAGTCAGCTTATTCGATTTTCTGTAATCCGACAATCTTCGGATCGATGATTTTTTGACCAAGATTAGGGAATTTAATCGCCACAGATTGTTTATTGCCGTCACCAAATACGTGAGAAATCTGACCTACGCCAAAACTGCGGTGAATGACTCGATCGCCTACTCGCCAGCCTGTTGTTTGATTAGTAGCACTACCAACTGTTTTAGGCTCTTTTGACGCGGTTCTAGCGTTAGTTTGACCTTTGACTTTAGTTCGCAGATTGCTGTTGATTAATTCTGGTGGGAGTTCACCGATGAATTGCGATCGCACAGCGGGTTCTCTGTTGCCATACAAGCGGCGTTCGCGGGCGTGGGAGAGGTAGAGCATTTCCTCGGCGCGAGTGATGCCGACATAGCACAGTCTCCGCTCTTCTTCGACGGCTAAAGGATCATTAAGAGAGCGATAACTGGGGAATAAGCCCGCTTCTAATCCGACTAAGAACACAATTGGAAATTCTAGTCCTTTGGAAGCGTGTAAGGTCATCAGGGAGACGGCTTCTTTACCTTCTTGAAGATTATCTAAATCTGAGCTGAGAGCAGCACTGGCGAGATAATTTTCCAGGCTAGGTGTTTCATTTTCTTCTTGAAATTGCAGGGTTGCGTTAACTAGTTCTTGGATGTTCTGAACGCGATCAAGCGCCTCATCGGTACCTTGCGTTTGCAATTCGGCAACGTAGCCAGTATCTTCAATAATACCTGTAACTATCTCCACAACTGGGCGAGTTTCGATTTCGCCCCGCCATTTATTGATAATCTCGGCAAATGCCAGTACGCCTTTAGAGGATCTGCCAGCAACAGTTTTTACGGAAGTATCATCATTGAGAATTTCCCATAGCGGTACACCTAATTGATGGGCGGCATTTTGGAGGTTGTCGATCGTAGTTTGTCCGACTCCACGGCGAGGTGTATTAATTACCCGCAGTAAACTAACTGTGTCGCTCGGATTGGCAATTGCCCGCATATAAGCAACAATATCTTTAACTTCCCGTCTGTCGTAGAACTTGAGTCCACCCACAATTGTATAGGGAATTTGGGCGCGAACAAAGGCATCCTCGATCGGTCGAGATTGAGCGTTAGTCCGGTACAGGGCAGCGAAGTTACCATAATTAAGTTCGGAATTTTCACGCAATACTTTCCGAATCTGACTCACAACAAACTCTGCTTCATCAATCTCATTATCAGCCGTGTAGAGAAATATTGGCTCACCCTCACCGCGTGTCGCCACGAGAATTTTATCAATTCGCTGGGTGTTTTTTTGAATTAGGTGATTAGCTGCTGCTAGGATATTTTCACGCGATCGATAGTTCTCTTCCAACTTGACCATTGTTTCGGTCACATCGTCAGTTTTACTATCTCCGAAGTCATCCTGAAAGTTCATCAAAATCGTGAAATCGGCAGCTCTGAAAGAATAAATAGACTGATCTGCATCGCCCACAACAAAGATCGATCGATGATCCCAAGCATCAAAAGTTTTGCTATCGACACCATTAGTAACTAATAATTGAATCAGATCATACTGAGTGCGGTTAGTATCTTGATATTCATCGACTAATATATGTCTGAATTTCTTGTGCCAATAATCTAAAACTTGAGCATTTTGGCGAAAGAGCTGAACGGGGACTAATAACAGATCGTCAAAATCAA
Organism: Chamaesiphon sp. OTE_75_metabat_567; assembly: GCA_031387965.1. Classification (GTDB taxonomy): domain Bacteria; phylum Cyanobacteriota; class Cyanobacteriia; order Cyanobacteriales; family Chamaesiphonaceae; genus Chamaesiphon. Next base: position 320 of record JANNDQ010000810.1, on the reverse strand, counting down.
GAGCATTGTTGGCACAGAGGGCATCTTGATAATGCTTATAAACATCAGCAATCACTCGCCCTTTATAGTCATTCTGCTCTCGACTATATTCATCTGGCGACAAACCTTTATTCTTGGCAGTACTAATTGCATAGCGTACCGATCGCGGATCGAATTTCTTGTCATCTAGATCTAGTTGCTTGATCACAATTTGCTTCACCAATCCCTGGCAGTCAGCATCATCAAAGATTGAGAAATTTTTGTTCCAAGTACGTCCTTTATCATCTTTATATTTCTCAATATCAAACCGCAACACCTTGCTAAATAAGCCGTGGAAAGTC
>JANNDQ010000788.1:0-6576 GCA_031387965.1 Chamaesiphon sp. OTE_75_metabat_567 | reverse complement strand
CGATGCTAGCTCCGGCTAGAGTGCTAGAATTTCTCGCTGAGTGCCGAACAGATAGCGTAAATCAGGCGGTGAAAAGTTTACGCAAGTGGGTTCAAGCAAATCTCTCACAGCAAGATTAAGTTGGTTTTATATTAACTTGTAACTAACTATATGAGTCTTATTTGTATTGTCGGAATTGCGATCGCGCCTTGGTTGGGTGAATGGGCAATCGTAGGCGTAGCAGGGAAGCTTGTAGAAGGTACTGTTAGACGTTTTAACCCACATTCCGCTGTTTGAAGAGCGATCGAAATAATTAGGAATGTGGGTTCAAGATTTACTGGGCGATCGTAGGCTACACCAACGATCGCCGAGTAAATCTAGACTCGAACAGCAGCACGAGTAGCTGCCAGAGCTTCGACTAGACTCCGAACTACAGCGATCATCGCTAGTTCGTCATTGAGCTTATTGATTGCCGAACCTACGCCGATTCCCGCAGCACCAGCCGAAATTGCTAGTGGTGCAGTGACGCTGGATAAACCGGATGCACAGAGGACAGGCACGCTAACAGCGCGGGAGATTTCGTAGGCAGCGGCGAGTGTTGGCGCTGCTTTTTCGATTAAACCGAGGGTGCCGGGATGAGTCGGCGCACTACTGGTACCACCTTCGGTTTGGATGATGTCGGCACCCGCAGCCACGAGGGCTTGAGCTAGCTCGACTTGCTTGTCGAGGCTCAAGATGTGGGGCACAGTCACAGACAGGGTGATTTGGGGCAGCAAGGCACGAGTAGCTTGAGTTAATGCTAAAACTTCAGCCGCTTCAAATCGGATGCCTTGGGCGTAGAAACTATCGAAGTTACCGATTTCGATTAGGTCAGCACCAGCCGCGACAGCTACGACAAATAATTGAGGTTCGACAGCCGAGACACAGATGGGGAGATTGGTAAGTTGACGCGCCATCCGCACTAAATCAGCATCAGCAGCAATAACTAAAAATGTATCACCACCTCGATCGGCTGCTCTGACTACCGCAGAAACTCGATCGCGATCGAAGTTAATCAAGCCACTGAAGACTATAAGGACTTGGTTGCAACTAAATGCTGCTTTTAAGCTATTCAACATATTCATGAACTCAGGAAGGGACGGATAAATCTTTATTTGAACTATTTTGACATCGATCGGGTGAAATTGAGCAAAGTAGCGCAGTGAATCAGGTGCCTAGTAGTTGTAACTGGTAGAGGCTGGCGTATAAGCCGCCTTGTTCAAGCAATACTTCATGACTGCCAGACTCAATTAAGCTACCTTGCTTGAGGACGAAAATCCGATCGACGTTCCGAATAGTCGAGAGTCGGTGGGCGATAATAATTGCGGTACGATCGACTATTAATCGATCGAGTGCATCTTGAATTAATACTTCTGTCCCCACATCTAAACTGGCTGTAGCTTCATCGAGGACTAAAATTCGGGGATTGCGAATGACCGATCTCGCAAAGGCAATTAACTGTTTTTGTCCAGCGGATAGATTAGATCCTCGCTCCCGTAATTGAGTGTCATAACCTTGGGGAAGTTGGCTAATAAATTGGTCGATATTCGTCGATTTAGCTGCTTGCCGAATTTCAGCTTCTGGATAGTTTTCGCCCAATGTAATATTAGATTTTACGTCTCCAGCAAATAGAAATCCATCTTGCAGAATCACCCCTAAATATCGACGGAGTTCAGCTTGAGTGATTTTTTTAATATCTACACCATCAATCAGAATCCGACCCTTTGTCGGCTCGTAGAGACGGCACAGCAGCCGAATAATCGAGCTTTTACCCGCACCAGTTGGGCCGACTAGGGCGATCTTTTCACCTGGTTTGATTGTAAAATCCAGATCGCGAATCACATAGTCATCATCTTTGTACGCAAACCAGACATGCTCGAAACTAATTTCACCTTGGGCAGCACTATCGATATGGGTGAGACTGAGACTTTCGGCACGATCGATATCTTGGATTTCGATCGGTTCATTGAGAATATCACTAATTCTTTCTACTGCTGTAAAACCTGATTGAATTGATGTGAATTTCTCAGCGAATTGACGCAGCGGTTCAAATAGTTTTTGGGCATATAAAATAAATGCTGATAATGTCCCAAAATCTAATGTTTTATCCAGCACCATTAATCCACCCAACCACAGCACAGCAGCAATTGCCACTAGTGAAATCCACTCTAGGGTTGCCGATACGGCGGAGTCATGAAAGTTAGTTTTATCGATTTCTTTGATATAGCGATCGCGGACAGTCCGAAACAGTTCAGCGTTGTATTTTTCACGCTTAAATAGTTGAACAACGTTAATCCCGACCACATTTTCTTGCACCATTGAATTTAGTGCCGATAGCTCTTCTCTCCCTCGATAGTTCGCAGTGCGGTACTCATGCTGAAAATAAATTACCAATGCTGCAACGGGGATTAACATCACTAGTAAAATTGATGCAATTTGCCACTGAAGTGTGAACATATAGTAGAGCATCACCAGGATCGAAAATAGATCGCTGATAATCCCAATCGCACCAGTAGTAAACACATCGCCCAATGCCTCGACATCATTAGTGAGGCGAGTAATTAACTTCCCAACGGGAGTACGATCGAAGAATCTCACCGCTAATGATGTCACGCGATCGAATAAATCATTCCGAATATCTGCGGTGATTTGTTGCCCAATTCGTTGGACGGTATAACCCTGAATTGCAGATAAAACTAATCTAACTGCTACTGTTACCAGCAGCAATAAAGTGAGTAGATTTAAGCCCTCTGTCATGGGTAAATTACTCACAAAATCCCAGGTTTTTTCACTCCTGATTTTAGAGATTGCTTGTCCAATAATTAGCGGTTGTACGGCGTTGGAGATTGCTATGGGTATCAGCAATCCAAATGACAAGAAAAATAATTTACCACTGCGGCGCGCGTAGGGTACTAATCTCAATAATAATCGCCAATCATTCTCTGGGGGTAGTGGCGATGTTAGATTTCGATCGCGAGCTGCTGTAGCATTAGTCATGTACGACGAAGAAATAGAAATCTCAAGTAAATTGTTATGCGCAATACTAATTGCCCACAATAACTATAGGATAACAGATCTAAATAATTGTAGGTCAGGGCTGTGTAGCAGCTAATCTTCAGTTAATTTTACGCACAATTGCCCGCAAAAAAATCTCCCCATCGATCTTCGCGATTGATGAGGCTAGTTGAAACTATAGAATGCCTACGATTGTGTCTTGAAAAGGTGCTTTACTTGGGGAAACCCCAAGACCGCACTTTTCGCAAATCGTGGCTAATGATGCAAAGTCCGCCTTCTCCTGGCGAAGCGTCTGCCTGCGCAGAAGCCTGCCGGAGGCACAGGCGGACTTTGCATTACGAGGAGCGGTTTCTAACCGCTTGAGTCACCTAGCAATAAGTAACTAGAACCATTTCTCAGCTACTGCTTCTTCCTTGGTATTAGTATTGCGGGAAGGGGTGGATCGACCGAATGTCATGTGTACCGAACGCTGCTGTTCGCCATCCTTGGCTACCGCGATGATTGGGTAGTCAATATTTCCGTCCTGGAAGGACATCTGATAGCGGAAAGTCCCGTCGGGATTGAGCTTGATTTGTCGTCCGCCGATGGTAACTGTTGCATCGGGTTCGGTAGCACCGTAGACGATTAGTTCTGCATCAGCAATCAGCCAGAATTGGCGTTGACGCTCACCGACATCCATGCCGATACCGGACATGCCGACACCTGACATATTCACGCCAGAAGTCGTTGGTAGTGCCCACATGCCCACTCCAGAGGGGAAGACAAAGGAACTAATCGATTCTAGCGGCGAATGCTGCATCGAACCGTACAGCGAACCGTTAATTCGCTGTAATTCGGTTGTCTCAGACATGCCGAAGATCCGATTGTAGACATCGTTTTGAGTAGTTGCGCTGCCACTGTCAGCATCATTGCTAACGCCAGTGCCTGCTTTGTGGCTGGGGGGAACCAGTTCAGCGAAGGTTCTGCCGACCAATTCTTCTTCCCAAGGGATGGTGACGAAGATGTCTTCGATCCAGTCAGAGGGATATACGGGGGGAATGCTAACCGAGCCAGATCGGGCTAGGACTAACCAGCGACCATCACCGCAACGATAACCGATATCGATTGTGTAAGATCTATCGCTGACGGGAATTGGTAAATACCATTCTCTTGCCATCTCGTCGATCGGGTATTCTTGGATACTGTGAGGGCTTTGGTGCTCTAGATTGATGTCGGTGACATCATAAATCCGTAGCGCTAATTGTTGTCCACCATGATAACGCAGTTCATTTTTGTGCTCGATCGGAATGTCCCAATAAGCATACGCCCATTGCGGATCGCGGGGTAAGAGGACGATTCGGCTATCGCCATAACCACCGGGCAAATCGCCCAATCCTTCATCTACAGCTACGAGTTCCGCAGCCGTAAGATCGACATCGACTCCGAGTTCAAATTTTCCTGCTTCCACTGCTAATTGGGCCTCCAGTTGTGTAGATGGACTATTGGTATTGCTACTCTGAATTTTATTGATTTCTTCCAGCAGTTGGGATTTCCGCATTCTGCTGTAGCGGGATACTCCACAGGCACTCGCCACGCGGCGGAGTTGTCTGAGAGTCATCTCTTCTAATGTGTTGTCTATCGTCACGATTTAATCTCCGAATAAGGTGCAAATCGCAAATTTATAGAATTTGGCACTGCACTTGTTGTCACCCAGTAAAAACGGCCATCCTCGGTTAGTTAACTAGCCAGATAACTATGGTTTATGCTGTTTATTAAATTTTCAAATCTGCTCGGATTGAGCTATAAGCTCAATGGCAGGTGACTAAATTAGGTTGTTTAAAATATCTGATAATTAAGCTTACTAAATTCTGAAATAGTCTACTTTTCCAGTTGTCAGTAATTTTTGATTACCTGTATGCACACTATTTAACAAAATTTCACCCTAGTTCGTCAAGGGGGGATCGCCTTTGATTTCCAAGGTTTAACGCTGTTGCGTCATTCTAGCTCGATCAATTGTCAAGGAATCATGACAATTACTTCAAACTGCTAATTTCACCTAATAAACAGACAGGGACAAAACCAATGGTTTTGTCCCTGTCTGCGGATAATTACATAAAACCGAGTCGATCGAATCTGGTGCAGTTAAACTTTTATAGCAGTATGATCTGAGGCTATGACAGTACAACGATTGAAATCGTAGCTACTGATGCAAAGTCCGCCGTCGCGGACCAAAACTTGCCCTAATCTGTTTTCATACTGCTCTACTCTTAGTCTGCGGAGGCAGACTTTGCAACACTAGCGGCGGTTTTAACCGCTGACTAATTAGGACTTCTTAGGTGGCCCAGCGGTGATTACAACTAATCGATCAGTTTTGATTAGTTCCTTGGCAACTTGGTTAACTTGAGCTAATGTCACCGCCTGAATCTTCTTGGGAAACTCGCTAATTTCGTTAGGATTTAGACCGTAGATAGCATTGCCCAAGGTTGCACCAGCGATTTCATCGGGAGAAGCCAGATCGACATTATAGTTACTGGAGATACTCCGTTTGGAGTTGGCAACTTCTGCGGCAGTTACGCCTTTAGTCTGGAGATCTTTCAACAGCGCAATTGTGCTTTGAGTCGCTTTTTGAGCATCTTCTGGTGCAGTTTGCATTGAGATGATAAAAGTCCCCTGACGCTTACCCGCTGCAAAGCTACTATAGATCCCGTATGTTAAGCCTTGTCGATCGCGAATTTCGGTACCGAGACGGCTGGAGAGGGTATCACCACCAAGGATTTGGTTTAATACCAAAGCCGCATAGAAGCGGGGATCTTTGCGATCAATCGCCGTATTCCCCATTATGGTAACTGCTTGGGTTTTGCCTGGAAGGGAGGGATTGATCGATATCTGTTTGGTGGGTACCTGAGCTGCTGGATAGGTGAGTTTGACTGGTTTGACGGTGGTTGACCATTTGCCCAGATTGGACTCCAGCAGACGTTTGATTTCTGGTACTTTAAAGTCACCGACGATCGCTAAGATTGTATTGCTCGGTATATACTGCTGGCGATAGAATGCCTGGAGATCCTTGGGTGTCAATCCGCTGAGCGTTGCCGCTGTGGGGAAGTTGGTAAAAGGATGATTTTTGGGATAGATCGTCTGCTGAAACTTCCGGCGGGCGACAGCGGCTGGGCTGTCTAGCTCAAGTTTAAGACCAGTTAGGGCGCGTTGGCGACTGAGTTCAAATTTTTGGGTGGGAAAGTTGGCATTTTGGAGGACATCACCCAGGGTTTGGAGCAAGATTGGTAAGTCCTTGGAGAGGGCGCTACCGCCGAGTCCGACACCTTCCCGACTCGCACCGAAGCCTAGTCCAGCCCCACGATTTTCGAGGGTTTTGGCGATCGTTAGCGCGGTTTGAGTTTTGGTACCGCTCATCAGGTTGGTGGCTGTCAAGCTAGCGAGTCCCGCTTTTTCAGGGCTGTCATATTCAGCGCCTGCTTGAATACTGCCGCTGAGTGTGACAGTCGGGGTGCTGGAGTCAGGCAGCAAGAATACCCGCAATCCGTTCTGGAGCTTGATCTCCTGCGG
>JANNDQ010000762.1:0-6710 GCA_031387965.1 Chamaesiphon sp. OTE_75_metabat_567 | reverse complement strand
CCGCAATACCGTTGCTGGCAGTGGTGCTTCCATTGCTTCATCCAGCCAGAGCTGGAAGGGAATCTGAGCGCATTTACCCAATGGGCCAGCACTGAGAGATAAACCCAATAACAATGCCGTTGTAGGGTCAAGTTGCGCTGTCTGCGCCCACGTTGCTAACTCTGTAAAATTCCACGTTCCCGCCAGTGGATAAATCGCAAATACCCCCATCAGCAGGATAATATCGCCCACCCGCTTCGTCCAAAAAGCATCTCGCGCACCAGTGATTACCAGCGGCTGAGCGTACCAAAACCCAACTAATAAATAAGTTGCGAGGGTGAGTAGTTCGAGGAAAACGTAGCTAAAAAATAGCGAATTAGACAGCACCAGTCCGCAGATCCCCGCACCGAAACAATTCATCAGCGAGAAGAACCTCGCCCAGCCCCAATCCATCTCTAGATAGCCGATTGCATAGATCTGGGAAATTAGATTAATTGATGTAACTACAGTCACCGCAGTCAGGCTAATCGTGGAAACTTCGATCGGAAAGTTAATGTTTAAGGTGCTAGTATGCAGCCAGTCATAGCTTATTTCTTGAGTTGGTAAATTCCAGCTACTAGACAAAGCAAATAGGGCGTGCAGGAAAGAAACTGCCGCCATCAGGGTATTTATATAACCCGCTGGTCGAGTTCCTAGCTGTCCCGACCAACCTAAAGACCACGGCAGTGCCAAAATTGCTCCAATCAGTGGATAGCAGGGGATTAGCCATATAGTATTGATAACGATTTGATGCATAGAGCTTACTCTAAATAAAGCAATAATTTATGTTTTTATACCTCTACACCAAAGAGTAATCTAAAATTTTCAGAAAAGGTAGATCTAACATAGAGTTTTAACTAATATTTACGCTGAATTTTTCTTATCAAGACTATACATAGTTAATATTCTATTTTTAAATTAGTTTTTTATCTATACGTTGATCAAATAATTCAATCTCTACTAAGCTACGAGTTATGGCTTACACTGTGTAATCACTCACAAGACAAAATTTTAATGCCAAGAGTAATAATAATTAGTACATGGCTGATTGGAATTCTGCTATTTCTGGGACTCGGTTTGAGTACTTGGATTATCCTGCCAGCGCCGATTTTCTCACTGCTACCCCTGAGCGTTGGCACACCAGAAATTAGCCCGATGCTACTTATTTTTAATGCCGTGGTAATAATTGTAGCTGGATTACAATTCTGGCTCCGCAATTATCGACAGCCGCGATTATTGATAGTTACTCTGTGTATCAGCGGTTTAGCATTAGGGCTGAGTGCTTCGCCATTATCGCAATTTTCATCAACTCAATCCCAAGCAGAACGATCGATCATTGCTAGCTTAGGAGAAGATTATCTTAGGAATCTACCATTATTAGCTACTGCTAAGATGCGATCGCAACCGCTGATAGTTTCAGATATTTGGCGTGGTATAAATACTCCTAAAATTAGGATTGATCGATCTATTCCTTTTGCTAGTCCTGCTGGTATTCCACTTTCTCTAAATATCTATCGACCTCTGCAAGTCGGTACCTATCCCGCGATTATCTCAATTTATGGTGGTGCATGGCAGCGGGGCAGTCCTGATAGTGATGAAAATTTTAATCGATATATTGCGGCCCAAGGTTATGTCGTCTGGGCAATTTCCTATCGTCATGCTCCAGCCTATCACTTCCCTGCTCAAATTGACGATGTGCGATCGGCATTAGCATATATTAAACAACATGCTAACGAGTATGAAACTAATCTCGATCGAGTTGCCTTAATTGGACGTTCTGCTGGTGCCCAATTAGCCATGCTAGCAGCATATCAAGATCCACCATTCCCAATCAAAGCGCTAGTAAACTACTATAGCCCTGTCAATCTTACCGCAGGATACGACGATGTACCAACTCCCGATCCGATCGAATCTAGAGCGACACTTCGCGCTTTTTTAGGCGGCACACCGACAGAATTTCCTGAATTATACCGCCAAGCTTCCCCTCTAAATGCTGTAAAATCTGGCTTACCACCATCCCTACTGATCTATGGCGGGAAGGATCACATCATTCAATCTAAGTACGGCAAATACCTCGCTCAGAAGCTAAAATCTCAGGGAAATCAAGCTGTTTTCATAGAAATTCCCTGGGCAGATCATGCCTTTGATGCGGTATTTTCAGGCATGAGCAATCAACTTGCACTCTACTATACCGAGCGATTCTTAGCCTGGGCGTTATTAGGTTGAATCCCTACAGGGGTGCTTGTCACCCCTTCAGGTTCGATACACATGCAAGTATTTTGCTCGTTGGCATAGCCTCTCGCCAGATTTAGGTAGCTGCTACCAAATTTCACTCATGTTGAGGATAAAACCTGGCATGACATCATCACAATCAATTGAGATAGGAGATTCGATCACTTCTGATTCTTGCCCTAATCGATAGATTTCTACCTGCTTATTTTTAGGATCAATCAGCAAGCCTAGCCGTACTCCATTCGATCGATATTCTGCCATCTTTTCTCGCAATGGCGGTAGTGTTCTGGGCGGGAAACCCGACCAGCTATCCGTCTCACTACGCAGCTCAATCACAAAATCTGGTGCCAAAGGTAGAAATTTCTTGCGTTGCTCTGGAGTCAAAGCCTCCCAGCGAGATAACTCCACCCAAGCGGCATCTGGAGAGCGTTGGGCACCATTAGGTAAAACAAACATAGTTGAAGAGCTAAAAATCTTACCTAATTTGGTTTGGCGATTCCAAACAAATAACTCGCCACCTAACTCTAATTCAGAGTTTCCACTTTCTCCACCGACTGGGGTCATGATAACTAATTCTCCGTTAGCGGTCAATTCAAATAAGCGATCTGGGTTGTCTTGACATAGCTTTTCAAACTCTTCACTGGTAACACGAAGAGTAATGCTCTGAACGTCTAGTAATAATGGTTTAGTTTCTAAAGATTGCATGTTGTTTAAATCTCCCTGGATATCAGAGTTTAGTCTAGGTAGATGTTTGATAATAACGATCGCGAATTCGATCGCAATATGTCACAATGTTAGCTAACTTTTGAGCTTTGTCTTTTAACGGCGATTCAAATGGTGTCCAGAGAATATTTGCCAGCATACCGTAGGCAGCAGCATCGAGGGAGGTTGGTGTTGTGCCAAAGAAAAATTCCTTGTCAGCCAAAAAGTCTGATAGTGCGATAATGTCGGCAGTACCGATCGCATATATTTCTTCAGGACTATGTTTGCCCATGCCATGTGCTTGGAGATATTTCTGGATATCTTTGCGGGCGATAGGGGGGACGATTGATTTGAGGATTGGCGGTAAGTCGCTAAAAAATGCCACTTTGGTTTTTTCCCAATTCTTCGGCTCAATCCAGCGATTGTGTAATATTGCCCAATAGAGATTGTCTTCAATTAACCGAGTCATGGCGAGGGAAATCGCCCGATCTACCACACTAAGATTAGCATCTAAGGTATCCCCGTAAGTCTGCTTGAGATAATCGATGACGAAACTAGAATCGCCAATTTTTTTGTCACCATCGACGATATATGGCATCTTCCCTTTGGGCGTTTTGCCCATGTCCATCCCATACACCGACTCAAATGGAATATTTGCCATCCGTAGATAGGTTTCTAGCTTGAGACAAAAACTACTGGCATTGGGCAGTCCAAAAGCTGGAGCAAATTGGTAAAGCTGAATCATGATGTCACTACAATAATGATTAGCCAATCATAGAACAAAATAACTACTTTTGACAAGCCCATAAAACTTATCATCACACATACCACTGCTAAAATTTCTGTGATTACATCATCCCAACAACTTCGACAACATTTACAACCGAGGTGTTAAACTGATGATTAATCAATAGCTATCTCGTTCAGATCAATGGCAGAATCGAGTATTGTAGATCGATCGATTCATATTTTAATAATCGAATCAGATCCAGTAGTACTTTCAGGATTAATTACTTGCTTAAATCGGTTCTCAGATCTACATGTAGCTAGAGAATCTGAAACTATTGCTTCGAGAATTCTCACAGATTTGAGCATTCAAATTAACCAGGTTAATGTAATTTTGTTAGGATTGCCACTATCTACTGACATCACCACTCAGGGATCGAGTCTAGCCTTTTGTCAGCAAGTTAAATTTAGATTTCCCACTGTACCAATTTTACTACTTGCCCCGCTCCAAGATCCAGATTTAAGTAGATTATTTAAACTAAACATTGAAGGCTGTTGTTTACGTGGTAGTTCGATCATCGATTTAGTTGCTGGGATTAGAGCAGTCGCCGCAGGTAAAATTAATTGGAATTCAGAAATTTTGACACAGGTAGAAATATCTGTAAGTAATTCATCAATTGGCTTGCGTGAACGATTAAAATTAGCTAGTCTTGAGCAGATTGAAACTACGCTAGCAAATCTTAATGCTAGCCTAAACATTCCGCCAGATCGAGATCGACTTTCTAAACTCGATCGATTAATCTTGCTTGGACGTAAACGTGAGCTAAATACTGCTCGATGGCTAGTTAATAAATTATTTCCAGATCCAACAAAAATATTTTCACAGCTCGATTCTGATAAATACGATCGATCGATTCCTCAATTAGTTTCATCATCACTAATTGAACCTGTTCAATTAACTTCTCAGCTACAGATCATCTTTGAACGCATCGCCGCGAATTTACAATCTGGATTGACAAATCTCACACCTGTGCCACTAGAAATAGATATATTGTGCCAAGACAAGAAACGAGAACTATTTTATTTGATCTTGAAACAGTTTGAGGGAATGCTCAATGAATTGCGGTTTTCACAAGTGACGATCGACCAACTAGCAGCGAAGCAGCAAACTATCTGGACAGATCTGTGGGCTTCAGTTTTAAATGATTTCTTTGGTAGATATCATACTGTATCTATCGGACGCGATCACATCGAAATTATTCCAATAATACTTCAAGATATCGCCATCGTTCAAACTGAAATTTTTGCTAAAATTCCCCAATCGATCGAGCTACTAAATTACTTACTATTTGAAGTTCCATTAACAACTAATAATACAGCGCCGATCTCAGGTGGTCAGGCATCTGAAGATCGTGCTTGCTTACTTTTAGAAAATCTGATTGTCCAGATGGCTAATGCTGTGATGCAACCTTTGCTCAATCGTTTTGGTAACTTAGAATCGATCAAATCTGGATTTTACGATTACAGACTTCTCTCCAGTCGCGAGATCGAACGATTCCGAAACGATCTGTCTTGGCGGTATCGGATCGATCGATATATTGGTGAACCTCAAGCTATATTCGAGAGTCAATATCGCTTATTTATCTTCACTCCTTATGGCATCGATCGCACATCTATCTATGCACCTCGTCCCCAAGAATTAGCACAATTAACTGGTATCCCGTTAATCGTTACTTTAGCCTTAGAAACGAGAGATGCTCTCTCACCGCGACTAAAATCTGCCAGCATGTTGATGGGCAGCAGTGTTGTATACTTATTAACAGAAATTATTGGTCGAGGAATTGGCTTGATTGGTCGGGGTGTAATTAAAGGGATTGGTAATATCTGGCAAGAAAGTAACCGCAAATAATAGCTATGCAAAATACTCGTCTTAGTACGCTGATCGATCGGATATCGGGACAATTGATTCAATGGGCTGAAAATCCCTGGCGAAGATTTTCACTGATTATTATTAGTTTATTATCTGGTAACTTTCTCGCCTCGGCGATTACTACGTCTACTGGACAAAGAGCAGATCTCGATATCCTAATTAGCTTATTCTTGTTGGCTGCGATCGAACTAATTTCCTGGCTAACTTATGGGACTATTTTAGGGCGGCGTGAGCTAGGAAAATACAATTCAATTTTAGGTAAACGTCCAATTTGGATTGCGATGTTAAATGGTCTCAAACTCGGTACAATTTATGGATTATCTCTAGAAGCCTTAAAACTAGGCAGTTAAAAAGTAAAATAGACGAGTACATTGAGGTAAAAAAGCGGTGCTGGACATTAGACAGATTCGAGAAAATCCAGAATTAGTACAGACAAAACTAGATCTTCGGGGTGAGGATGTCTATGATATCCAGCCAATTCTGGCGCTTGATCAGCAACAGCGCGAACTAGAATCTACTCGCAGTCAGTTGCAAGCCCGGAGCAATGAAATCGGTAAGCTGGTTGGGCAAAAAATGGCAGCAAAAGTCGCTCCAACCGATCCAGAAATTCAAACCCTCAAAGCCGAAGGTAATGCTGTCAAAGCTCAGCTGAGCGAGCTTGAGCCAGCCGAGCGCGAACTCAAGGCGCAGATTCTCACCCTAATTTTACAACTACCTAACCTCCCTAGTGATACTACGCCGATCGGTAAAACTGAGGATGAAAATGTCGAACTGCGCAAATGGGGCGATGAATACATTCCCACCAATCCCGCAATTTTACCGCACTGGGAAATTGGCGAAAAATTAGGGATCTTAAATTTCGAGAGTAGCGCCAAGCTTGCTCAGAGTCGATTTGTAACGCTGATTGGGGCTGGAGCTGCCCTGGAACGCGCTTTGATTAGCTTCATGCTCGATCGACAGATTGCAGCGGGATATACTGAAGTTAGTCCGCCCATCCTCGTCAATACCGCCTCAATGACGGCAACTGGACAACTTCCTAAATTTGCCGAAGATGGCTTTAAGTGCGCTGAAGACGATCTGTGGCTGATTCCCACTGCTGAAG
>JANNDQ010000756.1:0-1665 GCA_031387965.1 Chamaesiphon sp. OTE_75_metabat_567 | reverse complement strand
AATTCAAAAAGGGATTAAGTGTGGTGTCCGTAAAGTCAACATCGACACTGACAACCGTCTGGCAATCACCGCAGCAGTGCGTGAAGCATTATTCAGCAAGCCTGAAGAATTCGATCCGCGCCACTTCCTGAAACCATCGATCAAATACATGCAGAAAGTATGTGCAGAACGCTACACAGCTTTCTGGGCTGCTGGTAATGCTAGCAAAATCAAAACTGCATCCTTGGATGAGTTTGCTGTTAAATACGCTAAAGGCGTATACCCAGCTCCTAAAATCATTGTTAGCGTCGGCTAGTAATTAACCCAAGTTATTACCTATGGAAACGCCTACGATTGAAATCGTGGCTAATGTTGCAAAGTCCGCCTACGCGGACTGATAAATTGAGTCCGCGTAGGCGGACTTCGTATCATGAGCAGCGGTTTTAACCGCTGGAGTCATAGGTAGCAACTTGGGTTACATTAGGTTAGAGAAGCCCTGTTTTCAAATTGTTTGAAGGCAGGGCTTTTGTTATGCTGGGATTCTACATAACAACAAATAAGCGTAACCCTTGTTTCGCGGAGAAGTTAAGTGTGTTGGGTTTCATTCTTCAACCCAACCTACAGATCTATCAATTATCAACTATCAATTAAATTAAATGTATATTGCTCTAAATTGGTTAAAAGAACTCGTAGACTGTCAGCTAGAACCGGAAGAATTAGCAAAAACCCTGACACTGGCTGGCTTTGAGGTGGAGTCGATCGAGGATCGCAGTACCTGGGCTGATGGTGTGGTTGTCGGGCGAGTACTCACCCGGATTCAACATCCCAATGCTGATAAATTAAGCGTCTGTACGGTGGATGTTGGCAGTGAGGAGCCATTGCAAATCGTCTGTGGTGCTGCGAATGTCCGAGCGGGAATTCATGTAGCGGTGGCGACAGTAGGTACCTATCTACCTAAAATCGATCTCAAAATCAAGCCCGCCAAACTGCGCGGTGAAAAATCCGAAGGGATGATTTGTTCGCTCTCAGAAGTGGGACTGAGCAAGGATTCACCAGGGATTCATATCTTTGGTGAAGCCGAAGATCCGAATACACCAGCGATCGGCACTGATGTTCGATCGCTATTAGGATTGGATGATGTCATCCTCGATCTATCTTCGACGGCGAATCGCGCTGATGCTTTGAGCATGGTGGGAATTGCGCGAGAAGTCGCGGCGTTAACTGGGGGAGGATTAAAATTACCCACCGTCGATCAGTCCGCGATTATGCTCCAACCGCAATTAAGCGTTAAAGTCAGCGAACCTTCAGCATGTGCAATTTATGCGGCGACACTGATTCAAGGTGTCCAAATTGCCCCCTCTCCCGAATGGCTCCAGCGTCGGCTTCAAGCTGCCGGAATACGCCCGATTAATAACGTGGTGGATGTGACTAATTACATCCTGTTGGAATGGGGACAACCTTTACACGCTTTTGATGCCGATAAATTGCAGGCGGTGGGTGGGAGTCAAACAATTCAAATGGGCGTGCGCTATGCCGAGAAGCAAGGTGAGAGCCTGTAGACCCTAGATGGGCAAGATCGTCAGTTGCAGGCTCTAAATCTCCTAATCACCGCTAAGAATACCCCTGTCGCCCTGGCAGGTGTCATGGGTGGCGATAATACCGAGGTTTCTGAAGGCTCTCAAAACA
>JANNDQ010000711.1:0-4381 GCA_031387965.1 Chamaesiphon sp. OTE_75_metabat_567 | reverse complement strand
GGTGGTAAATCTTCCTCAAAATCGATCCTCGCCTCAATCTCCGCCAGTAAATCTAAGGCTTGCGATCGCAACTGCCCGATCGGTTGTCGTAATTTTCCCTGTAGTCCAGCAATGGCTGTCTGAGCGGCAGCAGGGGATAATGCCCCCACCAGATCGCTGATACTTTCGGCTTGAGTTAGATCGATTCGTCCATTTAGAAAAGCTCTGAGGGTAAATTCCCCTGGCTCAGCGACTTTTGCTCCGTATTCTACACATAGCTGGAGAATTTGCTGCACCAAAATAATCCCGCCGTGGCTGTGAATTTCCACTACATCTTCGCGGGTATAGGATCGCGGCGCAAGCATGATCAGGAGTAGTGCTTCGTCGATCGTCACACCCGTCGCTGGATGCTTGACATATCCATATAAGATCTGATGACTCCCCCAGTGCTGTTTACCTGGAGCTACAAAAATTTGATGAGCAATCTCGACAGCATCTGCCCCAGAAAGTCGGACAATGCCGACGCTCCCTTGTTGGGGGACAACAGCTGTAGCGATCGCGACAATAGTTCCAGTCTGCATGGGGATTAGGTTTTAGGCTTGAGGTTTTAGGTTTTAGCGAAAAGTGCGGTCTTGGGGTTTCCCCAGATCGAGCACCTTTTCAAGACAGGTTTTAGGCTAATTCCCAATCTCTAATTTACTAGTTATCTATTTATCTAGTTGCGATCGACGCAATCTTCTAGAATACTAAGGTTTAGATTTAGTGCATCGAGGGGTAAGGAATGGAATACTGGGAGTTTTTGATTCAGCGAGAGGGAGATCGCGGCTGGCGGACAATCGAAACTGGCAACCTCCAGTTAATGGAAGGTAGATATCGGATTGTAGCTAATAGTCATCTCATCGATACCCAGATTCAGACTCGCGTTATTCATCAGACCACAGGTTTGACTACACCACAGCGACGATCCCAATCTCGCACCCAGATGACTAATTCAAGTGGAGTGCTAGTTATCATTCCTTTTACACAGATTCAGTCGGGGATGTGGCAATTTGTCTGTACTGGAACTACCGCCGGAGCATCATGGCAGCGGCAGCTCAAGCTGCGAGTTCTATCACGCCTCCCTGTGCCATCTGCTAATGCAACTCCGCCATTGGCAGTCGAGCTGCTAGATTGCAGTTCCGATCCTGCTCAAGCCAAAATTGAGCGTAGTAATGCCGATCCAGATAGTTACTTAAAACCGACCCCGCAAAGCTTAAAGATTGAGCAAGATGAGGATCTGCCCACGCCGACAGCGCCAATGGTACCGATTTCAATGGTGGGCGGACAGGAATGGGCGGATGGACTCGATCGCTTGTTAGAGCAAATTGAGCGGGATTCTTTGCGAGTAACAACCAAAACAGCTACAGCTCAATCGATCCTGGCTGGAACAATTCAGATCGATCAGATTGTTAATTCATCTTCACAGCTGATTAGCCTCGATCGATCGACCTTTTCAGGGATAGTTCCTGGTCATCAGTTGACAATTAGCGGTACTTGTAATTTACACAGGTTGAAGCCGAACCCAATTCAATCTGCCAAAGTAACGCGACTCTCTATTTGCCTCCGCCATCCTCAAACCTCGGAGATCCTGGTGGCGATCGAACAATCTTTACCAGCAGGTATTGATGCCTTCGCTTTTAGAGGGCAGCTAGGGCTACCCACAGCCTCTAAAATCTCTCTCCTCCTAGGTGAAGTCAACCTTTATGACAAACACCATATTCAGCTCGGTTCCAGCGGCTTTACTGTCACGCTCAACCTCAATCCGTTGCAGGAATCAGAACTCTCACTCTTGGAACTATTAGATCGTCCACCAGTAGTTGCTACAAGTCTCAATCTTCTCACCCAAGAGTTACAGCCAACAGCCCTTACAACTGGTTCTCGTCAATCCTCCACTCCAAGCGCGATACCATCGACGATTCGTTGGCGAAGCCTTCCCTTGGGGAAATCGTTACAATCACCTCAAATTCCAACTGTTGAACATGCTTACGAGCAAGAATCGCTATTCACTCACCCAGACATCGTTCCTGTCAATTTAGCCTCAGCGCCCATTCACCAGGCACCTCATAACGATATTACTGGCGATCTGGAGCTTGATTTCTCGCTCTCTAGCTTCACTTCGCCTTACGATCCTCTCACGTATGACCACCTAGAAGTAGTCGTTGAGGATTAATTAGACTTCCTGCGAAAGTCAGGCTTTAGGCTTTAGGGGGAGTTTTGAACGAAAATAGCATCAAAAAAGATTTTGCTTTTACTTTCGCAGGAGGTCTATTCAGTCAAGGAGTTAGGTTTATTAAGATTCACAAATTTTTGTCAAATTTTTGTGAGCCTTTTTTGCCAACTAATTCAGATAGAATCTAGGAATGCAGTCTATGTACACAGAGGACTTTTAATTATGGCAGCTTCTTTCTTACCTTCGATTCTCGTTCCTACCGTCGGATTGCTATTTCCAGCTGTGGCAATGGCATTTTTATTTTTATACATCGAGCGTGATGCTGTTTAGGCTTTAGGCTTTAGATTTTAGGCTTTAGGGCAAAGAAAAAGCCGGATCATTCGATCCGGCTTTTTCTTGAGGATTTTGATAGTCGTAGATGTTGAATCTAGCTACCACGATCGAAGCGATTACATTGATGAGCCGATTCCAGCATAGGAGCCGTAAAAGAATAAGCTCACAACGACAATTACACCCATTCCAGCAACAGTCGCTACCAGCCACAAGGGAATTTTTCCTGGTTCAGACATAGTTTTTTCCTTTTGTTAAAGATCCCAACAGCAGCACAATTAAACACCAATTAGTTAAAGAAATAACTGGTAAAGAGAATTCCAAGTGTGAAAATCATTAATAAACCTAAAAACAGTGAAGCTCGATTGAGTTCTACTGGTTGGTTGTTAGGATTTGGAGTGCGTTCCATAGTTTTAATTTAATTTAAACTCTATCTTTGAATAAATTGCATGGCAGCGATCGCGCCAATGAAAAACACAGTAGGAATGCCCAAACTGTGGACAGCCAGCCATCTGACCGTGAAAATGGGATATGAAATGGGCTGATTTCCGCCACCACTACTCATCTTGATTTGCTCCTAAAACTAGGGTTTACTTGAAACTTGATTATTGACTCAGCTGCTAAATTTAGATTGCTATTCATTTGCTAAATAACAATCAATAAATTACTTTCCAGATCGATTAAGCTACTTTTTCTCAACAAATTTGTCGAGCTGATTCTTGGAATCAAAGCGATCGGAAACGATCGGTAGCTCTTGACGAGTGTTGGTGTAATACTCATCAGGACGAGGTGTACCAAAAGCGTCATAAGCCAAGCCAGTACTGACAAATAACCAACCAGCTACAAACAAAGCTGGAATAGTCAGGCTATGAATGATCCAATAACGAATACTGGTAACGATGTCCGAAAATGGACGTTCTCCGGTAGTTCCTGCCATATCGATGTTCTCCTAATCTATCTATATCTCTATTCAATCACAGTTTATATCATAATCCTGAAGAAATGTAATGTCTAAATGAGAGAAATTAGGCTTCAGGTTTTAGGTGTTAGATCTTCATCTCCAGCCCAAAGTCTAACCCCTACGCAGTTTCCCCTTGATATTGCAAGATGATCCCCCGTTGACCAATGATAAAACCACGATCGGGACTAAAGAACAGAATCTTGTACAAATTAGAGGGTACCTCTTCTACTGCCTCATCCTTGAGCCAAGTTTTACCGCTATCGGTACTAACGAGCAAATCTCCACTCCCACCAGATACCCAGACTTCACCCGGTGTCCGATAAGCAAGATCTAGCAAACCTGTATTGGTTTTCTGTCCAGGGAATACTTCATTTTCCCAAACATCTGGCTTTTCGATCGTGTTAAATTGCAACTGTCCGCCCCGCGCTAGCATCCATAACCGCCCATCATTGGCAAATCCCATGCTCGACACCCTGCGAGAGCTATTCCGATTGTGGGGTTCCCAGCTATCTTGACCTGGTGCCCAAGTAGAATAGAAGTTACCTTTGGCAGAGACAGCAACGTATTTACCATCTTCAGATCGCGAGATCGTCCGAAATACACCCACTGCTCCACTAACTAGCGCTTTCCAGTTTTTGCCTGTGTCCTGTGTCGTATAAATTGCACCAATATCAGTAGTCATTTCAGCAGAGTTAGCACCCAGGGCTTTGATTGTTGCTGGGATTCCTGGCAACTTCGCACTCAGCGCAATTCGTTCCCAAGACTTGCCTGCATCTTTGGTGTGGAGCAGAATTGCAGGCTCCCCCACTAGCCAACCTTCGTCTCCAGCAAAACTGATCGAAGTAAAGCGATATTTATCACTATCTAGCTCTAGTTTGCGATTTTCCCAAGTTTTACCGCCA
>JANNDQ010000695.1:0-2336 GCA_031387965.1 Chamaesiphon sp. OTE_75_metabat_567 | reverse complement strand
TGGTTTGGTAACTTGTCGCGCCCAGGATGACCAGGGGCCATTCTCTGTGACTCCGCCGAAACCAATCTGTTGACCACTTTCGTAGATCCAGCTAACTAGGTGAGGTTCTAAAGCTGGGAGCGTATTCAAGCCGCGATCGAGTCCAAGGGCTAATTGACGTAGTTGCTCAAAATCTGCGGGTTGGAGCCTAACACTAGCAACTGATTGGAGGGATTTAATCATCAACTGAATCTGAGCGCGATCTAGTTTTCGCTCTTGATTGGGATCGAGGGCTTGGAGCAGGGTATTGAGCCGTTCGTTCGGATCTACCGCAACAATCAAATCGATCGTTTTGGTGACTGCGGCTACTGCTTGGCGCTCATCTTGCAGATTCCCCAAAGCTGTCTGAATCCAAGCGAGAGCATTGAGTTTATGCCCTAATTTAGATTGCTTGACTTCGTTAGTTTGACTAGCAATTTCTCGCTCAATCCCTTGCACTGTCTCGCTCAAACAACCTTCAAAAATTTCACTAGTACCCAGTTCAATCTGTTCGACCAGGATTTGATAAATATACTCTTTTGAGATAATCTGTTTACCAGTTAGAATCCTAGACATGATGTCCTCGATCGTCTGAAGATATCGTTCCCGTAGTGTCTGAGTTGGTGGATTAGAATTAGATTCAGCAGCAGCCATATCAACAAGTCCAAATATCTTTCTGTTATCCTAGCCTGTTCCAATTATCATAAGGCAGGGATAGATCCGATCAACCTCATGGAATGGCATGTTATTTTGTCACCATTTACCATCCACCATCCACCATCCACCATCCACCAACTCATGAAATACGGTTTGGCATTACATACTAGCAGCCCCGCGCTGGGTTTAGCGATTGGTAATCATGCCGATGATTTACGTTTTCAGACATGGGATTTAGGACGAGAGACTTCCAATTATCTTCATCCTTATCTATTAGATTTTATCAGCCCTCAATCCTGGAAAGATCTGGGCTGGATTGCTGTAGCTGCTGGGCCAGGTGGCTTCACTGGCACCCGATTGGCGCTGGTTACTGCTCGTACTCTAGCCCAACAGCTAGACTTACCTGTATTTACGGTTTCTAGTTTAGCAGCGATCGCTTGGCAACTATTTCACCCACTAGTAACTGGAGCCATAGAAATTCCCGCAGGTAATTCAGTCGCAATTGCAATGCCTGCACAGCGCGGTGAAGTGTTTGGAGCTATTTATCAGTTGAGTCAGGATCGACGCGAATTAACAGCAATTCTTGCTGATACCGTATTTTCTGGTGCTGAATGGGATCTTGAGCTGGCACGCCTCAACCCCTCGGATTGCCACACTGTTCCCCAATCAGCTAATCTCGCTGACACAGTTGTGGGTGTATTTGCTCTAGCACAGATTGCTTACGATCGCGGCGAACGTCCAGACTGGTCACTGGCACTACCTTTTTATGGTCAGCATCCAGTCATCAACTCAGTGGTCACTAGATAGTAACCACTAGCCAATTAGAACATGTTCATTAGATTCTAGTTTGACTTTGAGCAGATCGGCTAGCTCTTGGAGCTGAGCGATCGCTTCGGCACCTTCTAATTTCATTAATTCGCGATCATCGCGCAGCTCTGTCCAGGTAATCCCATAGTCAGATACCAGAAACCGGATCAGATGGTTGGGAGCCAAGCTGACCATAAAGTTTGCACTGTTCATTCGATCGCCACAGGTGTAGCAAGCAGCCTCATAGCCGCGTCGTTCGAGGACGATAGATAGAGCCTGAAGGCTCATTACTAGGTCTTTGACAAATTCCCGATGTTGATTTGCTAGTCTAAGAAACATAGACCTCCTTGTATTAGCACCACTGCAATTTATTATAACCTTTATTATTTTTTAATGTTTTTCTCATTGACAATCTTAATACTTTAGAAGATTTATCCCTAGTTGCCTGATATGCCAACTAGACTTCTATTCTGACAGAATAGTTGCCACAAAAATGCTCGATCCATTACATTCGCCATAAACTAGCTGCTTGAGCTGCTGCACCGATCAGACCAACTTGAGGATTGAGAACCACATATACGGGGATTTTAGCCAATAAATCACTGACTCGACCTTTGTGGTTAAACGCCGCGATGAAAGTGCCATCAGTAAGCAGTGACAGGTTTTTGGCAGCAATGCCACCAGAGATGTACAGTCCGCCAGTTGGCAGGATTTTGAGGGCGAGGTTCCCGGCTTCCGCTCCATAGGCAGCTATGAATAACTGCATAGTAGCTTGAGACAGAGAGTCAGTTTTAGCGATCGCCATTGCCGAAATCAGTGCAGCAGGATCGGCGAGTTTTTCAGTTTGGGACTCC
>JANNDQ010000659.1:0-14742 GCA_031387965.1 Chamaesiphon sp. OTE_75_metabat_567 | reverse complement strand
CATTCAACTAGCCGCGCTAGAAACCTCTACACAGTGCCTAATTTTGACTGGACACCTCAGCCCTCAACCGTTCATCGTCAGTCGGGCTGAAGACCTAGAAATACCCATTCTGTCGGTAGATCTAGATACCCTCACAACTGTTGAGATTATCGATCGAGCGTTCGGGCAAGTCCGGCTCCAAGAAGCGATTAAAATCAATTGTGCGCGGGAATTATTTGGTAATCATTGCGAGATCGATCGATTAATCTCAATGCTAGGTATTGGTGGATAGTATAATGTGATGCCCAAAGCCTAAAACCTAGAGCCTAAAGCCTAATTCTCATCTAGCCAATCCAACTCAACCGAGTTAGAATCGGGGGGAGCGAGGCGGTTGGAACTTTCTTCTAAACCCCTAGAACTGGAGCGATTGCGGATTGCTGTGAGTTTTCTGATTACTTGTTGCGCATCAGCATTTGGTTTGAGCGTATAGAGCAGATTTTGAGAACTACAGGCGCTGTTGACTTTTTTAGTTGCACAGACAACAGGTTGTTGATTGAGAGTGCCAGCGGTAATGTACTTTAACTGGCCGCTGCGGTACATAGATTGAAATCTAGCAGATACCTGCTGGCAGCGAACTTGGGGCGTAAATCCCGCTTCGCTAAATCCTTCAGAACTCCAAATCACGATCGGCACATCACCTTTTTTGGTTCTAGCGACAGTTGCTGGTTTACCATCGGACTGACCACAAATAAAGTTAGTAGTTGCTGTGACAGCTTGACTTGGTGACATCAAGAGGTTGTTGCCGCCGACAACTGTGACAGTCGCTAAAGTAAAAATCCAAAACTGATGTGTAGAAAAAGCTTTCGCCTGCAATAATTTCATGACTTACCCACCGATACGATTACTAAATTAAAGAAACACTAACTTATTCCAACGTTCCGCACAAGTTCACCAAGATTTGTTGAGCATTAGGTAAAGACAACTTGCTTATCCTAGATCTTTTCCCACCTGTACAAATGATAGCCTCTACCAGCTGAGTGTGGTATCCCCTACTCAGTCAAACGACCGCGATCGACTAAGATTCCCACTATACAAACCCACCCCATTGCTCCAGCCAAGCTTAATTTTATGCAGCATCGGTTCTCCAACAACTTTTCTGACGATCGATCTGGAATTGATGGCGGTATGTCCGGGTTTTATCAAAAAACTCGGACTGTCGGGCAGGGTCGCCAAAGTTGGGTATTAATGGGTCTGATTGGGCTAGGACTATTGGGGGGGATTGGTTGGCGCTTATCCTATCTCCAATTGGATCAAGGTGTGAAAAATCGTCAAGTTGCCGAAAAAAATCGCGTTCGGACTGTTGCCAAACCACCGATTCGGGGTAATATCTACGATCGCAAGGGGCGACTATTAGCAGGGAATAAGCTATCCCACTCCATTTTTATTTGGCCTCTAGCCACGAAACGGGAAAATTGGCTGACGACTCGTCGTCAAATTGCCGAAATTTTGAGTATCGATGAAGCCGTAATTCAGACCAAAGTCGCTGGGATGACGATGAATTCTACCAAGCGGGTGAGGATCGTTCGAGATCTCACCGAAGCCCAGATCACCAGACTCCAGGAATCCAGTGTTGACAAAGAAGGCATCGATGTCGATATTGAATCAGTTCGGTACTACCCAGGTGGTCAACTTGCCGCCCATGTCCTTGGGCACACGGGGGAAATGACCGAGAAAGAACTAGCCCAAAAGCGATCGCAAGGCTACCGCCTCGGGGATGTGACAGGTAAAATGGGATTGGAATCAACCCTAGAATCTAAATTGCGCGGTGAGTGGGGTGGCACTCAAGTAGAAGTAGATGGCGCAGGCAGACTTCAGCAATTTCTGGGTCAAAAGGTTTCTAAGTCAGGCGAAGATGTCACCATTACCCTCGACCTCGAACTTCAAAAAGTAGCCGAAGCTGCAATCGGTAACAATAAAGCTGCAATCATCGCGATGGACCCCCACACTGGCGAAATTCTCGCGATGGCTAGTCGTCCCGCTTTCGACCCAAATATCTTCTCTGGGCCGATCCCTCCCAAGTTGTGGAGCAAGATCAATGGTCCAGATGGTTACTTTGTCAATCGCGCTCTCCGCCCCTTTCCCCCTGCAAGTACCTTCAAAATCGTCACAACTACCGCCGCACTAGAGTCAGGAAAATTCAAACCCGATACTATTCTCCAGACTTATCCTTCATTACGAATTGGCGGCTTTACCTTCAGGGATTGGAATCGAGCTGGGTTTGGGCCACAAGGCTTCCCAGGTGCGCTCAAATGGAGTAGCGATACATTCTTCTATCAAGTTGGACAGCGGATTGGAGGGCCAACCTTGATTGACTGGACGCGCAAATATGGATACGGGAAGAAAACTGGGATCGAACTACCAGAAGAAGCCAAGGGCTTAGTTGCTGACGATAACTGGAAGCAGCTAAATTATAAAATGCAGTGGTCGATCGGCGATACGATTAATATGTCGATCGGTCAAGGCTTCTTGCAAGCAACACCGCTGCAAGTCGCGGGGATGTTTGCAGTACCAGCAAATGGCGGCTACCACGTCCAACCACATTTGGTCAAAGATCTCACCAAACGCGAATGGCGTGAATCACTGAACCTCAAGCCTAGTACAATTGCAACCTTACGCAAAGGTTTACGTGAAGTTGTCGATGGTGGCACAGGTGGTGCGCTTAATTCCCAAACAATTCCCAAAGCCGCCGGAAAAAGCGGCACCGCCGAAGCTCCTCCAGGTGCCGATCATGTCTGGTTTGGTGGCTATGCACCGCTAGATAAACCAGAAATCGTCGTTGTCGCTTTTGGCGAACACACTGGCGGTGGCGGCGGTAAAACTGCCGCACCAATGGTACTCAAGGTAATGGAAGCTTATTTTAATGGTGGTAAACCTTTGCCAATCAAGGCGAAAGATGGAGCAAAGCCGTCACGCAACCAGACTCAAAATCGTCAGTAACAAGAAGGGCAATGTCTTGTCTTGTGGGTTTTCGACATAACATCAAATATCCGGTAGAGTGGGCACTGCCAGCCCTACTTGAATAATCGAACTATAGCTTGCGATATTATTGTGAAGTTAAACTGCTATCGATCGCATATTGAGCGATGAGAATGGTTAACTTTGCGCGTTCTACTTCAGATAGTTCTGACCAATCCAACGGTCTGACTACGTTATCAGGATTGTCTACACCAGGATCGCATCTCATTGCATAAGCATAAGGACGAGCCATTACCAATAGATCTTCAGTTGCCCAATTGGAGAGTAAATCCTGAACTGATTGGACTAATTGCTCAACAGGTTCGAGATTGCTAGCTGCAAGGCTGCTGACATTTGCCGCAATCTGCTCCAGCCACTGCTGCGGTGCTCTTGCCCCAAACTTGGCAGTAAGTGCTGCTAGTGGACTCATTTCCACATCGGGGCTAGGGGCATTTTCCCAGCAAGATTGGATACTGGCAAAAAAAGATTGAGACCTCTGACCGATTTCAGCATCCGACCAATCATCTAAGCTGAAGCTCTGATCGGATTCAGTATAATAGTCATCTGCGGCTGGGTCGCTCGGATTCCAAGGGTAATTAGCTGTAGGTGGTGCGAGGAGGCAGTCCATTAAGTGGGATTGGGCTTCTACTTCCGATAAGTTGTCTAGTGGGGATTGGGACTTAATTGACATGGTTGCGCTCCTGACATCTACGATGGGGTTTGGTAATTAGTATATTAATTAATGTAAGTAATCTCACAACTTCTGGGAACTTTTTTAGAGGAAAGCTTATCTAAATCTGATCCCCCTCTGTTATTAACTACATATTACCAGCAGCTGATTCCGCAAAGATCGAAAACTTTTCGGTGATTGGCTGTTTGCGGTAAATCAGCACCAGATTACTCACAGAGCATTACACAGTCGAGTACACCTGATTAGGCAAAGCAGCTACCCACGATTTGGATTTTTAGGAAGATTTAGTTGATATCGACAATCTATACTTTAGTGACGGCGGTTACAGTTATCCTCAGCCTACATGGCATAATTGAAGCATAGAGAAAAAAGGTAAACAGTCACATGTAGATTCAGGAGGACGAGTCAAGATGCTCGAAAAAATTGGACTAGCGATCGCCATCGCCGTCTCACTTTACTTGACAACTGAAGTCAGACCACCTCAAAGAGTTGTGGCGATTGAGACTGAAGCTGTACCGCTGGTAAATCAGCCAGAACGGTTACCACTACTTGTAACGATCTAAGTAGGTTCAGTTCGGATGCGTTGCTAATGAATGAGGATCGACGGAGTAGACATCCCGATCAATGTGATTCTGCTAAAGTTAGAATAGCTGTTCGACCCTAATGTCATGTCATATATTCGTTATTGTCTCCGTCAAATTCTATTATTGTCGATCGCGGTTGTGATGATGATCGGCGTATTTAGTCTCCCAGCTCAAGCCACTGCCGTTTATGAGATTCCAACTGTGTCCGCAGGCGTACCCACTTGGATTGTCGATAAAGCAAATGTTCTGAGTTTATCGACCAAGAGTAGTGTTAAGGGTACATTAGAAAAACTTGCCAAAGAAACTGGTCAAGAAGTTCGATTTGTAACAATTCATCGACTTGATTACGGCGACACCATTCAAACTTTTACAGACAAACTGTTCAAAAAATGGTTTGCAACTGAAGCTGAACAAGCCAATCAAACCCTCATCGTCCTAGATAATGTCACCAACACCATCGGTATCCAAACTGGTGCCGCAGCCAAAGCTAGGCTGACAGACGCAATTGCGACTAGCGTCACCACCGAAACAATGTCCAGACCATTACAAGCTGGGAATAAATACAATCAGGCATTTGGGGATGGTGCTGATCGACTGATGGCAGTATTATCGGGACAGGCAGATCCTGGCCCACCCAAAGTGATCGAAACTCCAGAAGTTGGCAGAACGTATCTCAAAGCTGAAGAAACTGATGCGAATCGCACCAACTTTTTGATCATTGTGATTGGGCTGCTAATTGCCGCGACGGTAATTCCGATGGCAACTTGGTGGTGGTATCAAAATCAGGATTAGGCTTGAGCCAGTGGGTTTTGCTCGGCTCAACCCAGCCGAAGACTTTGACCCGCAAATCATCAGTTTTCACGAATTTAGTCCTGAATATATTCTTCACCTGAGAGCAGAGCAATTTCAGCCCTGACAAATTCACGCCCTAAGTAAGCTGCATGATCCAACATTGTGACTGGAGATGGTTGTGCTTGTTCGAGCACTTTTACACACAACTCCTTGGCGGTTCTGCCAGTGAACAGCGTGTTATTACTCCGAGGCGCACTACCCCTTGCTGGAATCACTTTACCAGTCTCGGGATCGACTGCTAGACCACGATCATCGATTGTATTAGTATAGTGTTTAGCACAGATTAATCCAGCCGCTCGATCGACATAAATAATAAAATATCCCTCTGGATCGAGATCGATATGTCGAGTGGATAGTTGTCGATCGATTGCTGTTAAATTATCAGTTAATAAAGTCATAACGCTGACATCAAAATAGTTATATTTAGATCTAGATTAACCGATTTATTCGCGATTGACCCTCACTATGAGGGTCAATCACCCTAGATCTATCATAATACTAGCAAATAGACTATCCTTGGTGTACCAATAAGGTAAAGTTAAACACACTACCTTTACCTACAGCAGATTCTACCCAAATTTGACCATAGTGAGCGCGAACAATTTGTTGACAGACTGCTAACCCTATTCCATAGCCTGATTCTGACAGATCTCGATCGAGCCGATGGCGATCCTGGAAGATGAGTTTTTGCTTTTCAGTGGGAATACCCAAACCATTGTCAGCGATACTTACTTGGATGGTTTGAGCGGTACGGTGGAGAGCACTAATCTGGATTTGTCCGCGATCAGGCGTATACTTAATTGCATTGTCCAAGAGATTGACGATCACCTGACGGAGTTTGTCTGGATCGCCGCAAATATGGGGGATGTCTTGAGGAATGTCGGTAGCAATCGCCTGAGCTTTGGCTTGGAATTGAGGATCTAATTGAGTGATTACGGCAGTAACTAATTGGATCAAATTGATCTTTTGGGGATGAAAATCTATTTTGGTTGTGGTAGTTGCTAATGGTTGCAAGATATCGGTGACTAATCGATCGATCAACTGCAATTGACTCCGGGCGCGTTCAATTAATTTAGCAATTTTTTCGGGATCTAAGGTATTGGCACGATAGTCATCGGGATTGTGAATAATCTCCAGAGTTCCCAAGGCTAAAGCAGCTGCTGTGAGAGGGTTTCGCAGATCGTGGGCCAACACAGACATCGCTCGATCTTGTAACTTCAAACGTTCCAGTAGTGCGGCTTTTTCTTGCTTGAGTGTGAACACTTGGTCGGTTAATTTAACCAATTTACTGACATGGTTAAGTGAGTCGTTTAAGCGTAATTGTTGCTTGGGCTGATCTGAATTTACAGATTCGATCTGCTCAGTAGCAAGATTTTCCGCTCCAGCGGCTAACTGTTCTTGCCAGCGTTCCCACCAGTTATCAATTTGATCGATTAAGTTACTACCTGCCAAAACTTGGCGGGGTTGTGGATAGAGCTTCAGCAGTGCTGGGGTGGCAATTACCCGATAATGCTCTGCAAGATCTGGCTGCTTACCCACATCGACAACTTGTAACTCAAAACAGTGTTCAGCATTGAGAATCGCTAGCTTGGTGCGGATTTCTTGATTGGGGATGTGGCTAGTTGTCCGCTCATCAAGAAACAGCAGTAGCTGTAACGATCTTGGTGAATTATTGGGTGGATAGCGATCGATTGACATTCACTCTCGTTGCCGTACTTCGACTCCAATCGGCATAAGATCAGCTCTTTGATGGAGGATCGAGAGCTAAATTTAGACAATGGAGGTTGATTAGATCTTAGTATGAACCGGATCTGGAGTTTTGTTAACAAAGATTTAATATTTTTTAAGAAAGTGTAACAATCTTCAGTCGCATTGTGAGCAGGTAGGCGGCGGAACCTACTGGAGCTAATCGCAAATAATAAATAATAAATAAAAGCAGCCGCAAAGCTTAATATATTATTAAGGCAGTGTCTTCACCGATCTGCCATTTGCTGTTCCCACACGCTATCCCTATGAGTACTCCGCTCGGTTATGTTGCGTTAGTCTTACACGCTCATCTCCCCTTTGTTCGCCATCCTGAGAGCGATTTCGTTCTCGAAGAAGAATGGCTCTACGAAGCCATTACCGAAACTTATATTCCCCTCCTCCACGTTTTTGAGGGATTGAAACGGGACGGCATCGATTTCAAGATTACGATGAGCATGACTCCACCACTGGTGTCGATGCTGCGCGACCCTTTGCTCCAAGATCGGTATGATGAGCATCTGGCTAAGCTAGAAGAATTAGCACTCAAAGAGATTGACACTAATAAAGACAACGGGCATCTCCAGTACTTAGCAGAGTATTATGTCAAAGAATTTGCCGCAATTCGCAAAACTTGGGAACGACACGATCGCGATTTAATCGGTGCCTTCAAAGGATTTTTAGATACTAATAACCTCGAAATCATTACTTGCGGCGCAACTCACGGTTACTTACCGTTGATGAAAATGTACCCCGAAGCAGTGTGGGCACAGGTTCGAGTCGCTTGCGAACACTATGAGGAAAATTTCGGACGAGCACCAAAAGGGATTTGGCTGCCAGAATGCGCCTACTACGAAGGCTTAGAGCGGATGCTGGCGGATGCTGGCTTGCGCTACTTCCTCACGGATGGGCATGGGATCATGTATGCCCGCCCCCGCCCTCGATTTGGAAATTACGCGCCAATCTTTACTGAGTCTGGAGTCGCAGCATTCGGACGGGATCAAGAGTCCTCCCAGCAAGTTTGGTCATCGATGGTGGGATATCCTGGCGCACCAGAATATCGAGAATTTTACAAAGATTTAGGTTGGGACGCGGATTACGACTATATTAAGCCGTACATCATGCCCAACGGTCAACGCAAGAATATCGGGATCAAGTACCACAAAATTACCTCCAAGACTGGTGGTGAAAAAGCGCTCTACGATCCATATTGGGCGAAAGAAAAAGCAGCAGATCATGCTGAGAACTTCATGTACAATCGCCAGCAACAAGTCGGAAACCTGGCGGGGATGATGCCGCGTCCGCCGCTGATTGTCTCCCCCTACGATGCCGAATTATTCGGGCACTGGTGGTATGAGGGGCCGTGGTTCATCGATTTCTTCTTCCGCAAATCTTGGCACGATCAACAGACTTATCAAATGACCCATTTGGCGGATTATCTCCGCGCTCAACCGACACAGCAGGTATGTCGTCCATCCCAGTCTAGTTGGGGCTACAAGGGGTTCCATGAGTATTGGTTGAATGAAACGAATGCTTGGGTGTATCCTCACCTCCACAAAGGTGCAGAACGGATGATCGAACTAGCGCGGATGGAGCCAGAAGATGAATTGCAGTGGCGGGCACTAAATCAAGCCGCACGAGAATTGTTACTCGCTCAATCTTCCGACTGGGCATTTATCATGCGAACTGGGACGATGGTACCATATGCGATCCGCCGGACTCGATCGCATCTAGTCCGCTTCCATAAGCTCTATGACGAACTCAAAGAGCGGAAAGTTGATAGTGGCTGGCTAGAAAAAGTCGAAACGATGGACAATATTTTCCCCAGCATCAATTATCGCACCTACCGACCACTGTAAATTAGTCGATAGTAAATAGATCTATAGGGGCAGGTTTATGCAATTAATCCAAGCCTGAAATTAACCGTTGTACAAACCTGCCCAACCTCACCAATAGCCCAATATCTTGTTATCGATTATTACCAGTTGGTAAATCGGCAGATAAAGAGATTGGATCTTGCGCAGATCCACAGTGTTTGCAATGTGCTAGATGCTTGTAAGTAAGCTCATGGCAATTTTGACACTCAAGGTATTGGTCATACCCGCAATGGGGGCAATATACATCTTGAGGACGAATTCTCTTGGCACAATTTAGACAAACCTGATTTTGAAATCTCATGCTCATCGTATCCTGACTTTTATTGCCTGATGCAAATCGCTGAGAGATTTTGATAATAGTAAAGCCCAGCAATGGAATCAGAAAAATATAGAGATAACTAACAAGGAAAACTAAGCCACCAAACAGCGGGATGATGATGTCTAGTAAGATCTGAAATAATGCACCAACCTGGAGAAACTCAAATATCTTGAGAATCAGCGGAATAAAAGATATAACTAATAAATGCCAACTAATTAAGGCAATCAGTCCAGCATTTCTGTTGATCGCAATTCGATGTACTACGAGCGCGATCGCAATTAGTGGCAGTAGAAATAGTGCTTGAAAAGCTAACTGAATACTCGGATACCAGAAGGAAGCATATTGATACTCTTGGGTGAGGAGTTGATATTTTGAGTCATCTTTGATTGAATTGATCAGATTAATACTTTCTGGCTTACTAATCAGGCTCTCTTGGAGTGCGGTAATCTCTGTAGTAAAAGTGGCAATACTAATTTTATTCTGAGCTAATGTCTGCTTGGCTCTTGTCGCACTAACTGTATTAATCGATTGGTTTGAGTTTTGACCTGCAATTTTTTCGAGTAGAGTTGAATCATACTGCGATCGAATACTACTATTCGCCTGTTCTAGACTGGAAATCTTCGTCTGTTTTTGAATAATACTCTGCTGAATAGTTTTATTAGCAGGGGTATTTACTTTATCCTCTAATTGACTGTAGTTGAGACAGATTGGCGAAATATTCCCCAATCGATCTTGCTGATTGTCGATATTAGGTGGTCTCAAATCACGATCTAATGCTGATGAGATAGTCTGGTAATCTCGTTCGCGGAGCGTCCGCCGGGCGGAATCTTTTTTCTGGTTAGGATCGCGATATTTTTCCCAATCAGAGATACAAGGATAAGCTTCCGTCGGACTCAGATGCCAGCGACTGATCTGATCTAATCCTGCAAAAACATTATATAGAATAAAAAGATCGACAATAATAATTACAATCAGACTAAGTGGATTGAGTGGCTTATTATTAACAGATCTGGACTTTTTAAAGAAGTTACCTACAAACCGTCTAGCTCTAGTAAACATATTTTTAGTTATTTAAGACGATTTAGCCCAGTTGACAGTGCGCTTCCCCCCCTAGCTCAATCCAACCGCGAATTAGTCCAGATGTGGACTGAGCTGCCGCACAACGTCCGGTATGATCGATCGCAATCACCCCACCTTCACCATTCACCTTTGCCACCAAGTAGTCAATCCCCGCTTGCGTCGCAGCCGCTGCATCCATGCCTCTGAACTGGACGAAATCAGAAATAGTCTTTGCCAGCACCGTGCGTAAAAACTGTTCTCCGTAGCCTGTTGCGGACACCGCACAGGTGTCATTATCAGCAAATACGCCCGCTCCAATGATTGGAGTATCGCCCACCCGTCCCCACCGTTTATTTACTAGTCCACCTGTAGATGTAGCAGCTGCCAGATTGCCCTGGAGATCTCGCGCCACCGCCCCGATGGTACCCAGCTTTTGGGAAGGTTTTATCCGCTCGTGATCTAGAGTCATTCGCCCTGCTACCTGCGCTGCGGCTAACTGTTTAATCCGTGCCTCGGTAATAAAGTAATCATCGGGATAAGTTTCGATTTCACAGAATTTAGCAAATTCCAACGCTCCATCGCCCATGAGGAGCACATGTTCGCCATGTTCTAGCACCCGCCGCGCGAGGGAAATCGGATTTTTGATATTGCGAAGACAAGCCACTGCACCCGCTTGAAGGTTGCGCCCATCCATCAGGGCGGCATCCATTTCGACTTTACCCTCGGCATTTAGCACCGAGCCACAGCCAGCATTATATAGCCTGTCGTCTTCGAGCAGACTTGCGCAATATTCTACTACGTCTAAGGCGCTATCTCCACGTTCTAGACGTTCGCGCCCCTGTTCTAAGATGGCGATGATACTTACTCGAAATGCTGCTTCGCTGGCTTCATATTTGAGATCTTCGAGGGCACCAGCACCACCATGAATCATCAGGGAATAGGACATAACTAAGTTGAAAGTTGCTACCTCATCATATTAGCAGCGATTAAACTTGAACTATTTCATGTCAACCGCACAGGGACAAACTACTGACTCTCGATCGAACTTATCTGTTAAAGTAACCTCATCGCGATAATGTCGGGGCGTTGCCATCAATAATTTCCAAGCTGTTCCGACTGGAATCAAATTATAAGATTCTGGATAGTGAGTCTGTAGTAATTTTTGGACAAGCGGGTAATAATCAGAATTAATGCTCGGAAATAAGTGATGCTCGGTATGATAGGAAAAGTTAAAGTGCAATAGATCGAAGATTTGGGGCATCTTTAACGACACACTATTAATCAATGGATCGTTAGTTTCGGTCATCTGGCAGAGAAAATGATTAGTGTAAATATAAAACATCACTCCAGCATAACCAATACTCAAAGGCAGTGCGTATCCTAATAAAACAGCGATCATATTAAACTTGAGGTAAGCTAGAATTGACAAATGAATCAATCCAATGCTGACTAATTCAAGTCCAATAATTTGGCGCTTCCGTTTGCTCACTACTACTGGAGCTGGCACATAATCAACTCGATCGTGATTGAATAGTAAAATCGCAGTAATGTGTCGAAAAGTATGTACAACCCAAGATGTCGCCATCCCTAATCCTAGCAATGCCCAATTGACTTGAGCTGATGGCACAAATAGATTTTGAATCCACTTCCCCCAAGTATCATTTTGGTGAACTAAGTACATTCGATCCGGATCGCTAATAGCATTAGTTTCGGTATGATGTTTGTGATTGTGAACCGCTTTCCACAGAGTTGGCGGCATCCATAATAACGCTAGCGCCAGGAAGCTAAATAAGTACCTCCAGCGCGGCTGTTTAATCGTGCTGCCATGCATTGAATCATGAGCCGCAAATAGACAGATCACGATACTATTACCCATGATCAGACTCAATGGTAAATATAACCATAGCCACTCGATCGACCAGCGATCCAATTCTCTAGCGATCGCCCAACCCAATGCTAAAATAAGCAGATTGATGGCGAGAATAAATAGTTTGTTTGAATTAGGTCGAAAAGCAGCTTCTGGCAGGAGTGGACGTAAGACCTTGACATATTCAGACTGACTAATCATTATTGATATCCACAGAGTGTTTGCATATTTAAACATGATCTTCAATGAGACTCTTTGTAAAGATAATAGTCTGCTGATTGAATCGATCGGTTAAATAGATTGCGATCTAAATTATTGCAACCCTGAAACATCATAAAGCATTTGCCAGAATATACCCACCTGATTATGGACACCCACTAATATCTACTGATAATCTTTAGTATTACCCATCAAGTAGAGTAATGCCATCCGGATCGCCACGCCATTAGTTACCTGTTCAGAAATCAAACTCAAAGCTGGATCATCCATCAGATCTGAGGTAATTTCTACCCCCCGATTAGTTGGGCCAGGATGTAGAATTTTGACATGTGGATGACACAATTCTAGACGCTCCCGCGTAATCCCATAATGTTGATGATATTCTCTCAAACTTGGCAATAAATGTTCAGTCATTCGCTCTTGTTGCAGCCGCAATGCCATGATAAAATCGGCATCTTTTAATGCAGGTTCGAGTTGCCAATGGATCGATAAATTTGACTGCTCAATTCCGACTCTGGGTGCTTGGCAATAATCGGCAAATTCAGCAGGCAGTAATGTTGGGGGTGCAACTAGATGAACCTCGGCACCGCTGGCAGTCAGACTCCAAATATTTGATCGAGCCACGCGAGAATGTAAGATATCACCAACGATCACGATTTTTTTGTCTTTGAGTAATGATAATCGAGGCTCGCTCTGTTCACCATCGGCACCAGCAATCGTCGAACAAATTGTGAGTAAATCTAACAATGCTTGGGAAGGATGTTCATGTTGGCCATCGCCAGCATTTAAAATTCCAACTTTCATCCCCATTTGATCCATTGCTGCTGCAATTGCCTGAGGGACTCCAGCTTGTTTGTGCCGAATTACCATCAAATCGGCACCCATTGCCAAATAAGTTTTGGCGGTATCGAGAATAGTTTCACCCTTAGTTAGCGAAGAAGTCGCCGCTGCAAAATTGAGGGTATCGGCAGAGAGCCGTTTTGCTGCTAATTCAAAACTACTGCGGGTTCGAGTTGATGATTCAAAAAAGAGATTGGCAACTAGCCGCCCCTGCAAGGTGGGTAATTTCTTAACTGGTCGAGATAGTACTTCTTTGAAGCTAACAGCTGTCTGGAGGACAGTATCGTACTCTGCTGGGGTAAAATCTGCGAGGGATAGGATATGTCGGCGCGTCCAAGTCATTGGGATCGAGGTGAGGAAGTGAAGATTGGTGATTTGAGTAAATTGAAATGGGAGATCTGTCGATCGATAGATGTCTGGACGAAGTGATCGATAGTATAAATAAAGTGTGTAAGCTCAATCAAAATTTAATGCTAATACTCTAGGTGATTAAGCTTTAACCTTAGTTTAAAAACATCGATAGCATCCATTAAATCATCGTAGGAACACAGATGCAAGCAAGACCGATTGTCACTGAGCCAGTTACTTCACTTCCCTCCAGTCAGCAAGGCAGTGAAAATACTTCAAGACTAGATATCATTCTAGCTGTGGTGATTAGTCTAGCAATGCTGACGGCGATCGTCATCCCTATTTATACATATATTTCCAAACAATGGCAGTATTCATCAAGCCTGAAACCGCGTACCAAGTTTAGCTGTAGTCAGTGCCAATATGTGGGCACAAATAATTATCTTAAATGTGCTTTGCATCCATCAACTGTATTCACAGAGCAGGCAATTAATTGCAAAGATTACGCTCCAAACATTGATGTAAAACAAGTAGGGAAATTGAGAAGTATCTTAAAAAAGATCGAAAATATTTTCCCTGATTAAATTCTCGATAACTTAATGATGTTTATTAATCTAGGAAGTGTTCCATGCAGCCAGATTTACGGCGACAAGTGACGACTCTGGCTGCCATTGTGGGCAGTATTGCGGTCAATACCTTCTCCAACATTTTTCCACCTAATGGAGTCAACGTTGGCACCCTCTCAAACACTCTATTTGCACCAGTCCAGATTATTCCCGCCAGCTACGCTTTTGCGATTTGGGGACTGGTTTATACTGGTTTGATTGCTTTTGGGATCTTTCAACTCCAATCTAGTCAGCGTCACAATCCTCGCTTACAACGCAGTGGCTATTTACTAACGATCGCCTGTATCGCTCAATCTGCTTGGATCTACCTGTTTCCCGCTCGTCTATTTATCTTGTCAAATATTGCGATGTTTGGGATTTTATTGTCGCTGATTGGTCTGTATCAATGCCTAGAGATCGGTCGAGAGCGGGTTGGGTACTCAGAGCGCTGGGCGCTTCAGATCCCCATAAGCATTTACCTGGGCTGGATTAGTGTCGCGACGATCGTCAATGTGGGAACCACGCTCTACAGCAGCAACTGGAATGGCTGGGGCATCGATCCCTCGGTATGGACGGTAGTGATGATGGGGGTCGCTGCGACAATTGCCACCGTGGTTAGTCTCTCTCGTCGCGATTCTGCTTTTGTACTAGTAATCGTCTGGGCATTGGTCGCAATCGCTATTCGGCAAATCAATACGCCGTTAATAGCGATTGCGGGCTGGGCAATGGCAATTGCTTTGATTG
>JANNDQ010000625.1:0-2897 GCA_031387965.1 Chamaesiphon sp. OTE_75_metabat_567 | reverse complement strand
ATTGAGAGGCGGGGTGCCGCCCCTCAAACTCCCCTGCACAAAGGTTCGATCTGTGTGAAGCGACTCGCGCTTCGCATTACCTCCGGCCGGGGAATCGATCTGTGGGTGGGGTTTATTGGTTGGGTTCGTAAATTGGAAGCTTACATTTAGAGTCGCAGCTTACGCTGCTGTCTAATTTAGATTTGTAGATTTGTATGGTGGGCACTGCCCACCATAGGGGTTTCAGCATATTTTAGATTTGGAAATATTTATTTTGTTTAACTAATCGATCGCAGTTGAACGCCATTGAACTGGATCGACGGAGACATTATTGACGTATAGACCCCAGTGGAGGTGGGGTCCGGTTGAAGATCCAGTACTCCCAATCGAGCCGAGTTGATCGCCAGGATCGAGGGTTTCGCCTTCTTCGACGGTGATTTTGCTGAGGTGCATGAAGATACTTACAACGCCTTGACCGTGATCTAAGCCGACGACGTTGCCGTGGACGCGGAAACCTTTTTTCTCGTAGCCGACTAGGACGACTCTGCCTGCGGCTGGAGCTACGACTGCGGAGCCGTAGCCTCCGGCGTAGTCTAAGCCTCGGTGGTAATAATCGGTGGCTAGCACGCCGTTGTAATAGCGACGCACGCCGTAGGGGGAAGAGGTGCGACCTTGGTTGGGGGCGATGAATTTGCCGTCCCAGAGTTTTTCGGGGGTGAGGGTTGCTTTGAGGGCGGCTACTTGCTTGAGTTCTAGCTCTGTTGCTTCGAGTCCAGATTTACCTGGGGAGAAGTTAATTCGCTGGATGGAAAATTTGCGATCGCCAACTGGGATTTTGAGTGAGCTAGGATTAGTACCATCGGAAATTGTCAAATTGCGATCGCCTGGTTGTTCGAGTGGAGTCGTCGGAATCATGACTCGGAACTGATTGCCGCCGAGGCTAAATGCTGGGTAAGTTTTGCTGCCCAGTTTGACTGTCGGTGCCGTGGTTTTGCCTGGATCTGCGGTGATGTTGACTACCAGTGTTTCGCCTAATCGGGGATTTGATGGGGTGAAGTTGGCGCTCAGAGCTAATCCAGGTACTTTTGTGGCTGAGAAGAGGACGATCGTCAGGGCGATCGCACCAAGGACAATTACCGAAGGTAGGCTAAACGCCAACGATCTCCAGTGCCGGAGTGAGTGTTGCGCTGTGCGGAATAGATCGATTGATTTAATCGTGGCGGCAATCTTAGAAAAATCAAACATATAAAGTGGTGGTAGATGGCGCTGGGCAAGTCGAAGTAAGCAATTCATGTTCAGAGTGGATCGATTGATGCAGCTAATTGTCTGTTCCCATCAGGTGGGAAAACTCGGTATCCTAGAAGTTAACTTAACGTAAGTTAATTTAATTTAAAAAACTCTCATAATCATAAAAATCTAGTGCTAGAAGATTTTCGTCTGATTGTAGATTTAGTGTCGATCCTGGCAGCGGCGGCTGTGGGCGGAATTATGGCAGGACTTGCCAGACAGCCGCCGTTGCTGGGCTACATTGTCGGCGGCGTGATCGTGGGGCCAACTGGACTGGGGTTAATTAAAGAATTAGTTCAGGTTGAAACACTAGCACAGTTTGGGGCGGCTTTTTTGTTATTTGCCCTCGGCGTGGAATTCTCATTTTCGGAACTCAAGAAAGTTCAGAAGATCAGTTTGGGCGGCGGTGGATTGCAAATTCTACTGACTATTCTGGTGACGACGGTTATTTCCTTGAGTGTGGGTTGGGTGACGACTCCGCAGCAAGGGGTATTTTTAGGGGCGATCTTGTCGCTATCTTCGACAGCGGTGGTGCTGAAATCTTTGATGGAGGCAGATGAAACTGCAACTGCTCACGGACAGGTAATGCTGGGGATTCTGGTAGTACAGGATCTGGCACTGGGCTTTATGTTGGCTGTATTGCCTGCGCTCGATCGACCTTTTGATGAGATTGGGATTGCGGTAGCTCAAGCGGCGGTGAAAATTATTTTATTTGCGATCGCGGCAACGTTAACGGGGATTTTCGTTGTGCCTCGGCTGCTGCGGTTAATTGCTAGTACTGAAAGTCGGGAATTGTTCCTGTTGGGAATTGTGACGCTGTGCTTGGGGATTGCTCTGATCACGCAGAAGCTGGGACTGTCGATCGAAATGGGGGCATTCGTCGCTGGTTTAATGATTTCTGAGGTAGAGTATGCCGATCAGACTTTAGCCTATGTAGAGCCGATTAGGGATGTGTTTGCGGCGCTATTCTTTGCAGCGATCGGGATGCTAATCGATCCGTTATTTTTATGGAATAATTGGGATCTGATTTTGGGGCTGGTGTCGATCGTTTTTGTCGGTAAGTTTTTGATTATTACGCCGCTGGTGAAGTTATTTGGTTATCCGCTTCAGACGGCGCTGATTGCCGGATTGGGATTGGCGCAGATTGGGGAATTTTCGTTTGTACTCGCCAGTGAGGGGCGCAGTCTGGGTTTGGTGTCGCGGCGGGTATATTTGCTGCTGTTGGGCACAACTGCGGTGACGCTGGTAGTTACGCCATTTATCTTGAGATTGATTCCGAGTTTGTTTAATTGGATTGAGAGTGTACCGTCACTCGATCGCTGGTTCAAGCCTGGAGAGCCACCCCTAGAAGTATCGGAGCATGTGCCGCTGGAGCCGCCGATTGTGATTTGTGGCTATGGGCGGACAGGGCAAAACTTAGTAACTCTGCTGTCGGAGCAGAATATTCCGGTAGTTGTTGTTGAGCAGTCAGAAGCGGCGATTCAAAAATTGCGGGATGATGGAATCCCCTATATCTATGGTAATGCTGTGAGTATCCCAGTGCTGACGCGGGCGGGACTCGATCGAGCTAGGGCGATGGTGATTGCGCTGCCGGATGCGATGAGTACGAGGCTGTGTCTCAAGCACGCGCT
>JANNDQ010000623.1:0-2956 GCA_031387965.1 Chamaesiphon sp. OTE_75_metabat_567 | reverse complement strand
GTACTCTAAAGCCAGGGGTATATGCCAAGGATGTCATCTTGCACATCATCCGCAAACTCGGTGTCAAAGGTGGTGTCGGCTACGCCTATGAGTTCGCCGGAACTACCTTCGAGCAGATGGATATGGAAGCCCGAATGACCGTTTGTAATATGGCGATCGAAGGTGGAGCCAGATGTGGATATATTAATCCCGATCGAGTCACTTATGATTATCTCAAAGGGCTAGATTTTGCACCCAAAGATGCAGATTGGGATCGCGCTGTCGCTTGGTGGGAAAGTATTCGCAGCGACAAAGATGCTCAATACGATGATGTCGTTGTCTTTGATGCCGCCGAAATCGCCCCTACCATCACTTGGGGTATTACTCCCGCTCAGGGTATCGGCGTAGATGAAACCATCCCCACAGTAGCCCAAATGCCTGCCGATGAGCAAGCGATCGCCGAGGAAGCTTACCAGTACATGGATCTCGCTCCAGGTACACCCATTATCGGCACCAAAGTCGATGTTTGCTTCGTCGGAAGCTGCACCAATGGACGGATCACCGACTTACGCGAAGCCGCCAAATTCGCGGCTGGGAAACAGGTAGCCACCGGAGTCAAAGCCTTTATCGTTCCTGGTTCCGAACGGGTGAAAAAACAAGCCGAAGCCGAAGGGTTAGACGTGGTTTTTAAAAATGCAGGCTTTGAATGGCGCGAGGCTGGGTGCTCGATGTGCTTGGCGATGAATCCTGACAAGTTAGTCGGACGACAAATCAGTGCCTCATCTTCCAATCGTAACTTCAAAGGTCGCCAAGGTTCTTCATCAGGGCGGACATTATTGATGTCGCCCGTGATGGTAATCGCGGCGGCGGTGACGGGCAAAGTTACCGACGTGCGGGAATTGATGGGGTAATCAATCCGGTAGGGTGTGTTACCGCGCCAGCGTAACGCACCATTAACTAACTTGTTGAGAAATTTGAAAGAAACAAAGATTTGTAATTATGCAATTACTAGACACTCAAACACCGTTGCTAAATACTCAGAGCGTAACTCTCCACGTTACTCGCGAACAGTTTGATGCTTTGTGCCATGACAACCCAGAACTCAGACTAGAGCTAACAGCTACAGGAGAATTAATCGTTATGCCACCAGTTTCGTTAGATAGTTCTGGCAAAAATCTAGATCTGGCAACCGATGTTGCGATCTGGAACCGCCAAGCTAAATTGGGCAAAGTATATGACTCTTCTGGCGGCTTCACTCTACCCAATGGGGCACTCAAATCGGCTGATGTGATGTGGCTCCAGCAGTCAAAAGTCGATGCGCTCCCGCCTAATGCTACTTTCCCGGAAGTCGTACCCGATTTTGTGATTGAATTGAGATCCTCTAAAAGTGACAGCCTATCCAAACTTCAAGAAAAAATGATCGAGTATCGCGACAATGGCGTGCGACTAGGCTGGCTGATAAACCCCCAGCAACAAAAAGTCGAAATCTACCGCATCAACAGAGAAGTAGAAATTATGGAATCCCTATCTACCTTGAGTGGGGAAGATGTACTTATTGGTTTCAGCCTAGATTTGAGATCGATATTTAGCTAAACATCACATTCATTATCATGATTGACAATATGCGATCGATCTAGTTCATCAAGTTTAAAAGTATCAAGTAAGATCGATATGGCGTACAGTAATTTCACCCTGAGTAAAGTTAAGTCTGACTTTGGGCTTGTCACAGATGAAACGCAAGACTTATTTGCAGAAATCTCTCCTGTTCAGCCTAGCGATCTGCTATCACTCGTACTCAAAGATCAGATTCCATTAGCCAATGCGATTAATACCGAGAAAGCTCGCTCAGAACTAGTTATCATGCCAATTTTAATGGAAGTTCGACGATTACTTAAAAACCAAATTTCGATCTTCTCTGGCAGTAGCTTTGAAGTCGATCCGAGTCAAGGTTTGGATGGACGCTGTGATTTTATTTTGAGTCGATCGCCAGAACAGTATTATATTGCTAGCCCTGTACTGACGATCGTTGAAGCAAAAAATGAAAGTATTCCGAGTGGATTAGGTCAATGTATCGCCACGATGTTTGCTGCCCGTTTATTCAATCAAAGAGAAGGAAATCCAACTGACACTCTATATGGTGCTGTAACGACGGGAATGGATTGGAAGTTTTTGAAACTACAAGGACAAATTGCTTTTATCGATTCTAATGATTACTATATCAAAGAAATCGACAAAATCTTAGCTATTTTACTTAGTAACTCAGTCTATGGTACGGAGGTCATTTAATGATTAGGAAAGTTGAAGTCGTCCCACACGATAAAAATTGGTTTAATCTATTCGAGACTGAATCCAAACAAATTGCGATCGCATTGGGTGAAAATGTTATTAAAGTTCATCATATCGGCAGCACCTCGATCGAGACAATTTATGCTAAACCAATTATTGATATCTTAGTTGAAGTTAGTTTGATCGACAAGGTTGATGGAAATAATTCACAGATGGAACAATTAGGCTATCAGTGCTTGGGTGAATTTGGAATTAAGGAACGACGTTTTTTCTTGAAAGATAATGACGCTGGAATTAGAACTCACCATGTTCATGTATTTGAAGTTGGTTCACCACAGGTACGAAGACACCTGGCATTTCGAGACTATTTGATTACTCATCTTGCAGATGCCCAATCCTATAGCATCCTCAAACAAACACTGGCAAGTAAATATCCAGATAATATCGAAAGGTATATGGATGGAAAACATGAATTCATTCAGGAGATCGATCGTAAAGCAGCAGAATTGCGAAGGCAAGAATTGAGTGAATTAGAACCTAAACTGAAAGATTTACAAGTTTGAAATTAAATACGGGTAGTCACCATGATTCAATTAGAGGAAAAAATAGTAACTAATGCCTGGAGAAAGGCTGATTGGGAGACATATATCTCTACGATCGAATCTCCCGAACGAGAAAACACCAAAGGCTA
>JANNDQ010000573.1:0-1559 GCA_031387965.1 Chamaesiphon sp. OTE_75_metabat_567 | reverse complement strand
ATGAAATCCTCCCTGCGTTGAGAGTGGAGCTTTAATTCCTTAATCCCGCTAGTAATTGCCTGGAAGTGCTGCATCAATTTATCGTGTTCTTCCCGCGCGATCGTAAATAATCGTAGGGCTTTGTTAAACACAAGTGTATCTAAACTAACCCCTAAGCTCAAAAATACCAACGTCCCCAAGAATACCCAAACCGACAGCCAAGCTAAATAAGCTAATGATGCCAGCACGATCGCGGCATTGACACAGAGCGTCGGCACATTAAATACCCCATTGGCAATTGCTTGAATATCTTCAGTTAAAGTTGCTAGCAGGCGATTGGTGCCTAGTTCTTCTAGATGTCGTAGGGGTGATGCCAAAATCTAACCACTAATCCGCAAGCGGAGTTTATAGATGGCATCTGTAGCTAATCTTACGAGCAAAAACTGTGAAGTCAGGTTGGTGATGAAAACGGTCGCCGCCAGCATCATAAAGCCCAACATCAGTTCTGACGGTGCTTGAGGATGCTCTGGCGTAATCCGACCGATCGATTGACCGATTAAGGCGATTGCCGCAGCACTGCAACTCCCACTC
Organism: Chamaesiphon sp. OTE_75_metabat_567; assembly: GCA_031387965.1. Lineage (GTDB taxonomy): Bacteria > Cyanobacteriota > Cyanobacteriia > Cyanobacteriales > Chamaesiphonaceae > Chamaesiphon. The sequence goes on along the minus strand of JANNDQ010000573.1, from coordinate 989 downwards.
ATCAAGCCAACGATCGTCGCAACCAGTACGTTTATCCAAGATGCTTTCAGCAGAAACTCAATTAAATTCAAATTCATAAATGAGATGAGAGGGTGCCTGAAAGGGGAGTAGAAAAGCTCTCAAGATTATATGCTCTGGAGTATTTGTTGTAAGCGGAAAGAATTGTAATCGATAAATATCTTCGCAAATTCAATTCTTTCTGGACTTGCCGAATTTGGAGGAAAACGCTCGAAGACAGCATCTAATCCTTTTTGTCCCACATGGGTAATTCGATTGCTCCAATATTTCGTAGCATCTGGATTTATTCTGGTCAGTATTTGAATCATTTCATCCATTTTAATTTTATCCCCGCCATTATTAACAAAGGCACAAGTTCGCACTTGTCAGAACATTCTCGATCGTATACAGTCGTTCGTTGTCAGCGAGAACTTCTTGCATTAGCATCATCCCCGAACGTTCCTGCCATTCTAGTTTCATGTAACTGGGAGAAAGAATCGCTCGAAGATCTCGCTCGTCCTGGCACATCTCATAAGTAGCCGTAGGCAATCCCATCGCAATTGCGAGTTCGGCTCCGAGTTTTTCGATCCACACCCGACTTAGTTCGCTGGGTTCGTTATCAATCTTGAAGATAGCTACTTGTTCGCGAGCTAGATCTGTTTGTCTCCAAGGTATTTTATATTTTTCTTCGGCTCCACCTTGAAACTTTTCACTTCTGTCAAGAGTTTCCCTAAGAACAGTAATAATTGGATATAGATTTGACATTTAAAGTAGTCTAGATATCTTGAAACAATCTATGAGCGTAAGCATTTTTACTATGAATGATAATTTTGAGCAGGACTGAATGACCCTGACGTTTGCTAGGATCGGTAAAATTAATAATCTCGATCTGACTAATTTTTCCATCAATGAGTTCAAAGTAGTGTTCGAGACATCCAAGGATTACACCGTCAAATTCTAGGCAATATTTATCTTCAGCTTTTAGTAATTTA
>JANNDQ010000554.1:0-1601 GCA_031387965.1 Chamaesiphon sp. OTE_75_metabat_567 | reverse complement strand
TGAATGCACATATTTGTCTGGAATGATTCCAGTACACCCACGAATTTTTCACTACCCAGCGCAATCCCAATTCTTTCGCCTGGTAATCCAGCTTTGGACAAACTCATACAATGCACGATATTGTCCCCGAACATGGGGGTCATTTCCGTAAAATTTAACGCCGGAAATGGTGGTGCGTAGGCTGAATCAATCAGTACTGGCACATCATAGTTGCTAGCGAGATCGGTGATTTTCTGAACTTCATCATCGGTTAAGACATTACCAGTCGGATTGCAAGGACGGGAAAATAGAACACAACCCGTACTTTCACCGATCTGTAACTGACTAAAATCAGGACGATATTTAAAACTATGGTTTGCGGCATCGATGTCCAGCGTGGGCTTGTAAGCAACCATCGATTCGGGCGCGATCGCCATCCCGCCGTAGCCAGTATAATCAGGACTCAGCGGTAAGACGATCTGCTTCATCTGACCAGCCGTTGGCTGCCCCCCAAAGGCATTGATCGCGTAAAAATAAAGGCTTTGACTACCAGGGGTAATTAGGACGTTGCGCGAGGTCAAATTGAGGTTGTAGCGATGATTAAAATCTGTGACTACAGCATCGATTAATGGTTGATAACCCTGACTCGAACCATACCGACAAACAACTTCACCATAGTCGGGACTATCTAATAATTCATGGGTGTAATCTCGCCACATCTGCTCAATCTCTGGCAAGATCACCGGATTACCCGCACTGAGATTGATAAACTCTTGCCCTTTGCTAGCGGAGAGAGTTGCTTGGATGTCTTTCATGATGGCGCGAACACCAGTCAAGTTGGACATTTGGGTACCGATTTGAGATAGTGCGAGATTCATAGTTATCAGGTAGTGGGCGATGTAGCGTCACTGCTGGGGATTCGTACAACGGCTGCTAAAGTCGAAATGAGCAGATATTAAAGCTATTATAAACAACCATCTTGCTAAGTTGTCTATAATCATTGAGCATGGAAGTCTCTTCTATGTCGTCTCTAGATCACTTAGAGACTGATAATAAATGGCTGGACTTCAACCCAACCAACCGCTAATTAATTAATTTGGAGTTAAATATCCGTGAGTAGAGTTGGGATTGGGATTCGCACGGCAACCAAACGCAAAGAACGTGCGGCGGGACAAATTCATGTTTATGATGGTGCAGGCAAAGGTAAATCCCAGGCAGCATTGGGTGTAGTCTTGAGATCGATCGGGTTGGGAATTGAGTCAGGTGCAGATACACGGATTTTATTACTACAATTCTTGAAGGGTGCCGATCGAGACTATGATGAGGATGCCGCGATCGCTGCCCTCAGAAAAAGCTTTCCACATTTGATCGATCGAGTCCGCACTGGACGCTCCGAGTATTTTGGCAAGGATGAAGTGACTGATTTCGATCGAGCTGAAGCCAATCGAGCTTGGACTGTAGCTAAAGGTGCGATCTATTCAGACTTATATTCAGTCATTGTCCTCGATGAACTCAATCCTGCCCTAGATCTAGGCTTACTTCCCGTCATGGAAGTCGTCGAAATGCTTCAAGCCAAACCCAATCACCTGGAAGTGATCGTGACTGGTAGAGATGCACCGCCA
>JANNDQ010000545.1:0-1987 GCA_031387965.1 Chamaesiphon sp. OTE_75_metabat_567 | reverse complement strand
TGGTTATTCCGCAGTTATCGATCCACATGGACGAACGCAATGGATTTCTAAACTCGATGAATTTACCGCTCACGCTCATCAGGTTTATCGCCGCAATACTCAAACTCTATATGTTCAGTTTGGTAACTGGTTAACACCACTGTTACTTGCGATCGGGTTAATCTTATTGATGATTAATTCCAGCCGATTAGATTAGAGTAGATACTGTCCAGTCTTGACTCATCCGCCCTTCTCGATGAACAACCGCCACCAATTCCCAGCCCTCGCCAACAAAACTTACCTCAACTATGGTGGACAAGGGCCGATGCCTGAAGCTGCCCTAGCAGCGATTCTAGATGGGTATCAGCGCATCCAATCTCAAGGGCCGTTCGGACTCAAAACTAGTAGTTTAGTCACCCAAGAGTCAAATTTGACCCGTCAGGTGATCGCTTCAGAACTGGGTGTAACCCCACAATCGATCGCCCTGACTGAAAATGTGACCGCTGGTTGTAATATTGCCCTGTGGGGTTTGAATTGGCAACCTGGCGAGCGCATCCTCGTTTCTGACTGCGAACATCCTGGTGTGATTGCCAGTATCAAAGAGATCTGTCGTCGATTTCAGGTAGTAATAGACGTTTGTCCACTTTTGGATACTCTCAATGCTGGCGATCCTGTTGCAGTAGTTACTGGATATTTACAACCCCAAACTCGACTAGTGGTGCTTAGTCATGTCCTGTGGAATACAGGGCAAGTATTGCCATTAGCTGAAATTGCGGCGGGGATTCGGCAATATCCAGACGCAGATCGCCAGATTCGGATTCTAGTCGATGCGGCTCAGTCGGTGGGTTTATTACCGCTAAAATTGGATGAATTAGGGATTGACTTTTATGCTTTTACTGGACACAAATGGTGGTGCGGGCCAGAAGGAGTGGGCGGACTATATATTCATCCCGATGCGATCGACAGTCTCGATCCGACTTTTATTGGCTGGCGTAGTTTAGACTATAGTCAACCAGATTTACCACTAATTAATGATGCTCGGCGCTATGAAGTTGCAACTTCTGCTTACCCTTTATATGCTGGATTACGGGCGGCGATCGCCACTCATCAAGCATGGGGAAGTTCGCTCGATCGAGCTACTAAAATTGTCAGCTTAGCTACTTATTTATGGGAGAGTTTACAACAGGTAGCAGGGATTAACTGTCTGAGTAAGACAGCACCACGCTCTGGTTTAGTATCTTTCCAAGTTGCGACCGGAAATCATGGTAAATTAGTGCAAGCTCTAGAAGATCGGCATTTTTACCTCCGCACGATTGTCAATCCTGATTGTATTCGAGCTTGTACTCATTACTTCACTACTACTGCTGAAATTGATGAGTTAATCCAATGCTTGAATAAGCTGATAAATTAAAGACTAAAATCCTCTCACCTATGCCAAATCCTGCCATTTATATTGCCATTACCGATCATGGTTTTGGTCATGCTGCTAGAACGGCTTCGATCGCTGGACACCTTCAAAAGCTGTTACCATCGGTCAAGTTGATCATCGTAACCACAGCTCCGCGCTGGTTATTAGAATGTTATATTGATGGTGATTTTATCTATCGGCAGCGTAGTTATGATGTGGGTGTGGTGCAAGCAGATAGTCTGAAAATGGATCTGGATGCAACATTAGTTCGGTGGCAGGATATTATTAATAGACAAGATCAAATAACTGCCGAAGAAGTAGCATTTTGTCAAAAGCATGATGTCAATCTAGTATTTGGTGATGCACCGCCATTAGCAACTGCAATTGCCAAGCAATTAGGGGTACCTTGCTGGATGTCGAGTAATTTTGGTTGGGACTTTATTTATCGAGATTGGGACAATTCAGAATTCAATACTATTGCTGATTGGATTAGCGATCTGTATGGACAATGCGATCGATTATTCCGAGTACCATTACATGAGTCAATGAGTCGATTTCCAGTAATTGAAGATGTTGGTTTAACTGGCGGCGATCCTAAGT
>JANNDQ010000544.1:0-3223 GCA_031387965.1 Chamaesiphon sp. OTE_75_metabat_567 | reverse complement strand
GATGTTAATCTTCTCAAAACCGTTGGACGATCCTCATCAATAGATACCACCATATTGATTAATCCTTCTTCAACCCTCTCCAATCGCAGTACCGCCTGTCTAATTTCATCCACTTGTTCTTCATGCCGCAATCTGCTGGTTTCTTGCTGTTCCAGCATAGCTTGGATCGTCCGTGCATTAGATGCTACTATTTGTTGTAATTCTTGGTCGGTCATCTTAAATCGGTAATTATGGATATCTATTATTCTAAAGGATCTAACTCAAATCTGAAAAGTCATCAAGACATACGTGGATGAAGAGAATTAAAGATCGATATTGATCGCTAATTTGAGCTGAAAATTAATTTAATTTTGTCTACTTCTTTGGGCTAACAATGTGAGTGCGAGATCTTGCCATTCTTGCCGGAGGTTGTTATCTTTGTCACTCGCTGTCAAAGATCGCCCATTTAGTTCTGGATGTCTTTTATAGAATTCTCGATCGACTTGGCGATAGAATGCTTTGACTGGAATATTTAATTGCTTTAATTTTTGATTGAGATCTTGTTGGCGTTGTTGGACAGACGGCTGTGACTTGAAGGGATTGGGAATAGAGTTGACGATACCTGGCGTGGTGGCATTGATTTTGTCATTAACTATCTTCATTGGATCGATCGATCTTACCCATTTTATACCAGTACCAATTACCAAACAGGTGACAAAAATTCCCGACATTACTTTGGTAACTTGTATCGCTGGTTTTTTCCACTCATTCGGATCTCGCGTGGGTAATTCTGTCGTTGGGGTAGTAATTGGAGTATTTTTCTGAGGACTAATTTCTAGAGTTTGGAGTTGTGAGATCTGGTTTGCATGAGTGATCGGAATAGCATTTTGGGGTGGTGCAGGTGTGGGAAAATTAGCTAGAGGATAGTTGCCAAGCGGTGGCAGATCTTTTAGAACTGCGGCGGCTGATTGATAGCGATCTTGGGGATTGTGTTGGAGTAATCGATCGATCACGATCCCAAGTTCAGGACTAAGATTGAGATGCTTTCTCCACTCCCAAGTTGCTTCAGCCGGATTATAAATTGTGCTGGCAGCTTTGCCTGTTAGGAGCGTGAGACTAGTTGCTGCTAAAGCATAAAGATCGCTCGACGGTGATACTTTACCACGAATCATTTGCTCGTCTGGTGCGTAACCTTGCTTGCCAATTCGGGTGGCAACTTTCGTGCTGCTGTACTGAGAGATAACAGTAGCCGCGATCTCCTTGACACCACCAAAATCGATGAGAACTGGCAATTTGTCACGCTGACGGCAAATAATATTATCCGGTGAAATATCTCGATGAATTACGCCCAGATTATGAATATAATCGATAACTGGCAATAAGTCATGCAAGAATTCAATAATTTCGCTCTCACTAAATACTTGCTGCTGTTTGAGTCGTTGATTTAGCTGATCTAGATATGTTTCACCCTCGATATAATCTTGAACTAATAATAGTGACTCATTGGCATTACTATTAACCCGAAATAATTCTCTAAAGGCAGGAATTTGGGGATGTTGGAGCTTATATAAAACTCCAGCTTCTCGCTCGAATAATTCTTTCGCTTTAACTAGTTCGTCTTGTCCTCTCACTTGGGGTGCAAATTCCTTGAGTACACATTGTTCGCTAAATTTATTGAGATCGATCGCTAAATAACTCCGCCCAAATCCACCCCGTCCGAGTTCACGCACGATCTGATAGCGATTGCCTAAAATATTACCTGGAGTGAGGAGGGATGACTCGATCATTTCGGATAAATTAGCTGATCAGTGTCTGTAATTTAGCTACTACTTCTGCCATCGTTTCTGCGGGTAAAGACTCTACATATTTAGCTTGACGTTCGAGCCAATCAATTGTTTTGACTTGAAACGTGAGGATGACACCAGTTGTAATTAATCCATCTGGTATTAATACTTCCAGATTAAAGCCTTTAACTTTACTAGTAATTAGGCACACTAACGCCAATCTGGTAGATTGATTAAACTGTCGACCAGTGACGATCAGCGCGGGACGATAACCAGCTTGCTCCCTGCCTAATGTTGGGTCAAAATTTAATCTAATAATGTCACCCTTACTAGGAATGTAGGTATCTACCATACTTCTCTACCAACAGGTTCACCCCAATCATATTCGCCACCGATTAGTTCCGGTGTAACACCAATGAGGAGTTCATCAAGCTGATACTTTCTCTGGACGGGTGAAATCACAATTTTGTTATCCACGACATCGATATTTACCAGGGTACCAGCCGTAAAACCAACTTGATTAGCGACAGGTTGCGGAATTCTCACGCCCAAGCTATTGCCCTATTTATTGACGATGACGGTCATGGTAGATTTCTATTGTTTATCCTAAGTATATCCTTGCCTAAAGATTTTGGCAAATTTTCAACAGGTCTAGCTGGCTCCCGATCGCAAACCCAATCTGTACGACAATAGATAGGCGGTGCGAATGATCATTAAGATAGCTCAATTAAATTAAATGTATATTGCTCTAAATTGGTTAAAAGAACTAGTAGACTGCCAGCTAGACCCGATCGAGTTAGCGAAAACCCTGACGCTGGCTGGATTTGAGGTGGAATCGATCGAGGATCGGAGTACCTGGGCGGATGGGGTAGTCGTCGGGCGAGTCCTGACCCGGATTCAACACCCTAATGCTGATAAGTTGAGTGTCTGTACTGTCGATGTTGGCGGCGAGGAACCCTTGCAAATCGTCTGTGGGGCGGCAAATGTGCGGGCGGGGATTCACGTCGCTGTCGCCACTGTGGGGACTTACTTGCCTAAAATCGATCTGAAAATTAAGCCTGCCAAACTGCGGGGCGAAAAGTCAGAAGGGATGATTTGTTCGCTGTCTGAAGTCGGATTAACGAAAGATTCAGAGGGAATTCATATCTTTGGTGAAGCCGAGCATCCCGATACGCCCGCGATTGGTACTGATGTCCGATCGCTATTAGGATTGGATGACATTATCCTCGATCTATCTTCGACGGCTAACCGTGCTGATGCGCTGAGTATGGTAGGGATTGCCAGAGAAGTTGCTGCTTTGACTGGCGGTACGCTCAAACTACCCACTGTCAATACAGCCACTATTTCTACCCAACCGCAGTTAACTGTCAAAGTCAGCGAACCAGCCGCCTGCTCCATCTACACAGCTACACTAATTCAGGGTGTCCAAATTGCCCCCTCCCCCGAATGGCTCCAGCGTC
>JANNDQ010000463.1:0-4251 GCA_031387965.1 Chamaesiphon sp. OTE_75_metabat_567 | reverse complement strand
CATTCACGTATCTGCTACCTCAGCGGTATACTACACTGGGCGCGTACCCAAGTCGATTTAGCTTGCGCGGGATACATAAAACTTACCGTAAAGGGATGCGGGAATTCAATCACGATGACTTCTCGAAAATCTATTCAGAAGGAGATCGAGCAAACTTTCAACTTCATACTTGGGAGTATCTGATCGTAGAAGAGTTGATTGGTTATGTGGTGACTGAATCAGCAGCAGATCTGGAACATATTCGAGATCTGCAAGATTATGGCTGTTATATAGGTAAAGAAGGGTATGCCTTCATCTCAGAGGTTTCAGACGTAATTAGGCTGGAATCGCGGACAGTTGCAGCCTATCCATCTACCATCGTACCAATGGATGACTTACTAAAGAGCGATCAAATAGTTGGCGGCTGTGATATCTACAATCTTTATCGCTATAAATGGCTGCCAGCGGCAATAAATCAATCGAATCAAGATGGATTTATTGGCACGCAGCCGACAGATGTTGATGGATTTATCCCCTTTGTTGGAGCTTATTTTCCAAAACAATTGGGGAATCCACCCACGCTCGATTATTACACTGATGGGGATGATATTTTCATTCCAGTTGCCACTGTCAACTTACTCAGAGGTGAAATTTATGCCCCAAGTCTTTAAATTTGGACGACTGTTCTTTCCTGACAAACCTAATAAAAGGCCAATTCCTGATGAAGTGCGCTTTCAACCATTAGGCAATCATGTTGGTAATGTCATCGAGTTAGTTCGATACTGGCAAAAACAAGCTTTTAACAATCATGGCTCGTTTGAGAGGGTAGTCGAGTCGGCTAAAATTCATGACTCTGGCAAACCTAAACACTTTGCAATTCAGTCTAAATGTGATGGTAAAGGGAATTTCAAGGAATATATCTACTCATTTAAAGGACATCGCTTTGATGCTAGGAGCAAAGATGTATGGGCACAAAAACTTGCGATCGGACATCATGACTTTTCGGTCAAAGATATTGTCCGAGATGCCTATGAACTGAAAAAAGACCCTAAATATCAGCACATTCTCGCTCAAGATCCATTAGCCTATGCTCGCGAACTTTATATTCTAGAGATGTGCGACCAGATTGAGGCAGAGCTAGCCTGTAGAGTTCTGGGTGATGACGAGCAGGCAGAATCTCGTGCTTTTATGGATTTTACAATCGCCAAAAAAGATCAAGAAACTTACCTTATCGATCCTTGGCCATTTACGGAATCTTCGATTTCCATGACTTTTAAGCATTGGTCGATGAATCCTCGCGAAATCGATCGAGATGAAGAATTACGACAATGTATCGACAGGGAAAATTCCAAACAGCCAGACGATTTAGGAAAAACACTCGATCGATTGGCTAAAAAATGGTGGAGGGAGTTAGGCGAAACACCAAAAGAAGCCGCTCCTCTAACTATTTCTTTACAGCCTTACCCATCAAACGAACAAAACAAGTTATGGACAGCAGTAGAGTTTTATGATCGATTGGCAGGTTTTAAGCCCAACTCGATGCAGTCTCAAGTATTTGAGGCAATTTATAATCAAGATGGCTCAAAACATCCAGCAATTTTACTTAAAGGAGATACGGGAACTGGTAAAACAGAGGCTATTTTATTTCCAGCTTTGGCATCGGGAAATAAAATCATTTTTCCATTACCAGCAAAAAGTTTATTAGAGGATCAAAAACAGCGAATTGAGAAATACTTAGTCAAATTCTCTCTTTTACATCCAGGTCGAGAATTTTCGATGGTCGTCGATACTGGTTCGCAAATGCACCGTTGGATTTATCAAGATGGTCACGAAGTAAAACGAACAATTAATGTCCGCCGTCATTTATACAAGGGCGATGTAATTTTAACAACTATTGATAAATTCTTGTATCGCTATTTTGCTTTTGGCGACAAGCAGAAATCATTTGTGTTTCCATTGAGGATTGATCGAGAAAAAACGCTAATCTGTTTTGATGAAGCTCACAGTTATGATGATATTTCTTTTACTAACTTTCAGAGCTTAGTAAAATCTCTTTATGAATCAGGTCGTTCTCTCGTCCTGATGACAGCGACAATGCCACCACAACTAACTGAGTATTTTGATTATCTAGAAGTTCTCGATTGTACGGGTATTGTAAAACCCTACGAGCGTAGCTTCGAGTGGTTGAATACGATTCCCTGCTACCAAGAAAATGCCGAAGGTCAAAAAGACTTTACTAAGTTTCAGCATAAAGTGACAGAGATTACTCTACGGGAATGGCAAATAAGACCTGATGGACGTATTCTTGTCGTTATAGAAACCGTGAGAGATGCCGCAGCCATCTATCAGCAGTTAAAAGAGCAACTCGGTGGAAATACTGATGAATCGGGACACTTTTTATTTCTCTATCATGGACGAATTGACGATCGACTTAGATCGGATCTGTATCGATCTATCAAGGATAGAGATGACAAAAAACAGCGTTATATTATCATCACAACTCGTGCGATCGAAGTAGGCTGCGATCTGAATGCAGAAGTGCTGATTTCTCAGATTTGTCCGCCTGAAAATCTAATTCAACGAGTCGGACGTTGTAACCGCCGAGGTGATGTCAAGAATGCCAAAGTAATTGTAATAGGAGATCGCATTCCAGAATTTGCCAATAGTCTCGATGAATCTGGATGGCAACATTACCAAGAAACCTTACTGAGTATACATGAATTCGATCCTCAAGCGATCTCTGGATGTATTTTTCATCAACAGCATATCGATGATTATCGCGTTGTCGAAATCTTCTCAATGCTGCATGACTATGTTTATGGCGCAGATCTAACCTGTCAGCCAACACATGAAAAAGGACTAATTCCAACGCGCAGTTGGCAGCCTTCAGTGACACTTAGATTTCAGGGTAAACCTCAAAATTCTAATGAGGAAGTCGAACACAGTATTTCGGTGCCAATCGATCGATTATGTGGTGGTAATAATATATATGCTTTTGTTTCTGTTAATGAAAGACGATATGACAAGGAAACTGCTAAATGGAACGACAACTATCCTTTAGGCTGGGGATCGGCTTATGACAAAGATATCATCATTAATATATCTAGCAATCTTAGTGAGTTTATTTTTGATGCCACTTTGCCAGAATATCTATACGATCCAGAGCTTGGATTTGTCAATTTACCTAGTATTTTTATCAAGCTCAAAACAAATGGAGCCGAAGAAAAACTTCTATATCAGTACATCGATAAAAATCAACAAAAAAAGTCAGCAATTGTCACCTATACAAAATCTTTAGATAAATAATTTATTTTATCGAGTAGTTATTACTAATGCCGCATAGTCTAGTTCTCAACCTCATTCCTCAAGGTAATATCCCCACCAAATTCCTGACGGGGAGACATCACCATGCCTTATTCCTCGATCTAGTGAAATCTGTAGATCCAGAGTTGGCTGGTTTGTTGCATGGACAAACCACAGACAAAGCCTTTACCCTCAGTGTCTTTCAAACTTCCCATCGAGATCGAAATCTCTTGCAATGGCAGCACGATCGATCGATCTCCGCTGGTACCCCTTGCTGGTGGAGAATTTCTCTCCTTGATGACAGCTTGTTTAGCAAGCTAGCGCATCTATGGTTGTCAATCGATCCGCACCAACCTTGGCACATCGGGCAAGTTGGGTTGCAAATGGTTAGTGTGATATCTACTCCCCAGTCAGATCGAGATTGGGCAAGTTTCAGCACCTATCAACAGTTACATACTCAGGCTTCATCGACAGAGCGACAGATTCAGTTCAGTTTCTATACCCCAACCACCTTTCGGGTAAGTAAATATGACTGTGCCATGCCTACTAAGGAAACTGTTTTTAATAGCCTACTCAAACGCTGGAACCTATATAGCAATCTCCCTTTTCCCAAAGAGATAATCGAACCCATCTACCCCAGTTTTTTCAACATCCGTACCGAAATTGCGATCGATAGTCGCAGTAAATTAATTGGTTGTGTCGGCGATATCACCTTTCAGATCTTGGGTGATGTCGATCCAGCAACAATTCAGCAAATTAATACCCTGGCAGATTTTGCTCTATATGCTGGTGTGGGGCGCAAAACCCCGATGGGCATGGGCATGGTACGCCGCAGACAATCGCGTGACCTACAATTGCGTGACCTCCAATCGCGGGTGCAGTCATTAGGGGTAGATCCAGAACAGCCAACATTAGCAGAATTGAGTGAATTGGTTCGGGAATATCGTAAAGAGCATCAGTAAACAACAC
>JANNDQ010000428.1:0-8169 GCA_031387965.1 Chamaesiphon sp. OTE_75_metabat_567 | reverse complement strand
TGCTTTTTCTTTGACTTCATCAAAACCAATTTGGATGGAGCTGTATCCATCGGTGGCTTGAGTTTTGATTTGAGTGATGGTGCATGGACCTGCTTGAACGACGGTGACAGGAATTGCTCTCCCTGTCTCTTTGTCGAAAATTTGGGTCATGCCGAGTTTGGTGCCGAGAATACCGATAGACACGGTGTTATTGTTTTCCTTATATTTGAGACATCAGGATGTGGATGGACTTCCACCGGCAGGCGCGTCCATCTGTGGGTTTGACTTATATTTACCAATTCAGCTAACTTTAGCGTTTGAATAATGTGCAATACACATTATTCAAATACATCGGATCTAATCAGCTCTCACTGATTACGCAAAAAGGGACAAGATATCGATTCTGTAAATCGTGTTGTTGCTAAAAAAGACTCGGGCAGCAAGCCACCTAGTATCTTTTTGAGCCGATTTACGCTAGTCGCAACTCAATTGAGTTGGAAGTTTTTGACCACAGCCTATAATTCTACACTAGATGATCGTAGTTGTCTAGATATTATTTTTTAGCTGGGAGTAGGGTTCTGACAGTAGTAAAGTGAGAGGATTATTCGCAAATATTGAAAATCACAGCGATGGAAACTCAACTGGTATTCAACCTGGCTGGTGGCTCGGTATCTTGTCGCTTCACCCTAACCGCCGCAACGGAATTGCAAGCGAAGCTGAATCAGATTGTCCAAGTTCTCAAAGCCAAGCCCGCTGAAATAGCCGGAGGCGGAAGTAAACCAAAACAGCATCGACCGATCGAATACCAGTATACAGGAGATGTTTTCTTAGAAATATTCTGCAATCCGAATATCTGGGCAAACCCATTTGTTGCCAAGGTATTAATTACTTTACGTGACGATCGCATCCGGCTCAGTAGTGAAGCGGAACTGACGCGAATCATTGAAGATGTCGATCGGTTTATGGAACAATTTGGCTAGAGTAACATCTGTGAAGATATTAAACTATCCGGCTGGTAGCACTTAATTTGTCAACTACGAATAATCAGTACAGAGATCGAAAATATTTAGGTGCTAAATGTCACCTGACTTCACTAAATTGTTGTTGTCAAATCTGTACGGTCGAAGAATTGTGATATGATCACTGCAAAAATCAGGGTGCATTTATAAATTACTAATATGATTAACAAATTAATGCTCAGAATCGGACTGTTGGGAATTGCCAGTGCTTGGTTCTATCCGCACCAATTAGCCGCAGAAGGTATCGCAGTAGCCAAGACTAATCCGACAACTTATGAAGACGATCGAATTAAAATTGTCGTTCAAGACTGCACTCGGAAACCGCAAGAATTGGTTTGTCAAGCGACGTTAACTAGTAAAAATAGCGATCGGGCGATCGATCTCAATGGTAATAATATTAAGCTGGTGGATGTCGAAGGTAACGAATACTATCCAACTAGTCTAAAGGTAGCAAATAAAACGAGTGAAAATAATTTACTCAAAACTGAACTAGTTGAAAATCTTCCAGTTAAAGCTAGTTTTGTATTCGGTAAAACACCAGCAAACTTAGCGCAAGTAGAATTGCTCCAAATTCCGATTACTACTGCGGGAGTCAGTACGACTGCTAAATTTCGGAAATTTGCGGTGATTAATCCGAATAATATTGTAGTTAAACCGCCCAAGACAAGCACACCTAGCAGCAAGTTAGCTACTTCAAACTCAGAAGTCAACGTTGAGAATATCTCAATTTGCCCTGAGAGTACCAAGATCATGTACCGAGCAACTTCTAAAGATTACCTGTTGTATATCTGCGGTGCTAAAAATCCCACTCACTACGTGGGGCAATCTAGAGATGGATCTCAAGGTATCATGCTGAGACTGCGTTATTACGATCGAACGCAGTTTTCTGCTGATAATGGTGAAACTAATTACACAATTGCTGCTAACCGACTAGTAATTCGCAAAGGCGGCAAAATCATTTACCAGGACAAAATTGAAGTTCTGCAAGCATTACCTGGAGTAAAAACCGCCGAAGAATCAACGCCGATTACTAAGCCGAAAAAAAACTCGCCATCGACAGCGAGTGGTAATAGTCAAAATCGTAACTCGACGACTCAACCTACAACTAAGGTTAAATAATCTGTCTAAATATTATTTGAGCACACCGTGCTGAGAAAGAATCTGTTCGACTTTAGCTTCTTCAATTTTAGAAGTTAATTTCGTTGACTCATGCAGATCTCTTTGTGTTTTTGCCAGTGTGAAAGTAGAAGCGATCGAAAACCCTAATCCCATGCCCACAAAACCTTTGACCCATAAGTCTACAGGCAGATAAATAACTCCAGTCGTCGTCATGCCGATCGATAGTACAAAGGATGCCCAAGTTTGAAAAATCCACGCATTACTATCTTTTTGGGAACCAATCTGTTGCATCTGAATCTCCTCTTGACTTAATTAGCTGATGTATCAATCGTAAGCTGAATACTTGTGCGGGAGGAGTCAAAGTAGACAGTTTTTTAACTGGCTCTGAGCCAGAGGATCGAAACTAGGGATCTAAAGCAGGCAGAATCGATCGAAAGTGACGAATTACGGATCTTTGTGGTTTAACATAAGGATCGATCTTCTTATCGACCGATTCATGACTAATCCACCGTCTAAGTCTACGCCTGAGCTTGTTAGTGCCAAAGCACCGTTATCACCGCCCGATGGCTGGATGGAAATTGGATCAATTGTCGGCGCACAGGGAATTAGAGGTGAAGTGAAAGTTCATCCAAATTCTGACTTTCCCGAACGATTTGAGGATGCAGGCGAGAGATGGTTGTGGGGAACTCAAGATGTTGAGCCGCAGTCAATTCAACTGGAAAACGGGTACGAAATTCCAGGGCGAAACTTGTATGTAGTCAAGCTAGCCGGAATCCACAATCGCAATCAAGCCGAACATCTGCGGGGAAAAATGTTGTTACTGCCCACGACCGATCGACCAAAATTGGCGACAGGGGAGTATCATAGTCAAGATCTGATTGGGTTGTCTGTCTTTCATCAAGGGACAGGATTAGTGATTGGCACGGTGACAGATATTTTTACAGCTGGGCATGAGGTACTGGTTGTAAGTATGCCTTACGGCGATGGGAAAGTGGCAGAGGCGATGATTCCATTTGTCAAAGAAATTGTACCGATTGTCGATCTTGCCAATCAGCGGATTGAAATTCTCCCCCCAGCTGGATTGTTGGAGATCTACCTACCTAGCACTTAAAATAGAGCCAAAATGGAACAGCTTAATAATGGATTTACGCTCTTTTTAAGCTTATTGGTTGAAGCGATCCCATTTTTGTTACTGGGGGTATTGTTATCGAGCATCCTGCTGATTTTTATTGATGAACGGTGGTTGATTAAACACATGCCTAAAAATCCGGTGCTGGGGGCATTTGCAGGCAGTTGCATTGGATTCTTATTTCCCGTATGTGAGTGTGGGAATGTACCTGTGGCGCGACGATTGATTATGCAGGGGGTGCCGATGCCAGTGGCGATTGGGTTCTTGCTGGCTGCGCCGACAGTAAATCCAATTGTAAATTGGTCAACTTGGATTGCGTTTCGAGATCGACCGGAAATTGTGATCCTTAGGGTGGTATTTTCACTGCTGATTGCGACGATCGTCGGCTATATTTTCAGCGTACAGAAAGATCTTAAACCAATTCTACAACCAGCGATCGCTCTAGGGACAATTCGCGCCCAACCAAAAGTTAGTACTGGTTCTAGTCTGCTCGATGGCGGTGATTTCATGTTGGGTGGTGCTGGGGCGGCAACACTGAGAATGACTCAAGATCTGATTCAACCCCCGAAGCGATCGTTTCGAGCTAGTGTGAATCTGGTTTTAGATAATGTTGTCCAAGAGCTGCGCGAGTTAGGTGGCGTATTAATATTAGGCAGTGCGGTAGCAGCGGCAATTCAGACACTGACACCGCGAGAACTGATTGTCACATTAGGCGAGGGGCCAGTTTTATCGATCGTCGTGATGATGCTACTCGCTGGTTCGATTTCGATTTGTTCTACGGTAGACTCATTTTTTGCGCTCTCGTTTGCAGCGACATTTACTAGTGGTTCCTTACTAGCATTCCTAGTATTTGGGCCGATGTTCGATCTCAAAAGTATTGGCTTAATGTTATCAATCTTCAAGCCGAAAGCGATCTTTTATATCTTTGCGATCGTGACTCAATTAACTTTCCTGTTTACCCTATTTGTAAATTTCAATGTCAGCTAAACCTCCCAGTTCTCGCTCCAGTCTGCGGAAGTCGTGGTTAGATATTACGGCGGTTACGGCATGGGGAATATTATTGCTCAAATACGCGATCGATGGAACTTTGTACATCCTGATCCATCCTAGCTATTATCTGCTGGTAACAGTGACGGGCTGTTGTTTGCTGCTAATTGGTATCCTCCAAAGCTGGCGGCTGTATCGGGGCAGAATTGTGCCTCCACCCGAACTACACATTAGCCTACTGCCACAGGGTTTAACAACGATGTTACTGTTGAGTACAGCGATCGCTGGACTGATTATCACGCCGAAACTATTTACCAGTCAAGCTGCTATCCAACGCGGCGTATCTACCGCCGATGTTACCGTCACCCGCACTGAAGCCAAGTCTTTTCGAGCCAGTGTCAAACCAGAATCAAAAACCCTCGTCGATTGGGTGAGAACACTGAATAACTATCCTGAACCGGACGCATATTTGGGTCAAAAAGT
Source organism: Chamaesiphon sp. OTE_75_metabat_567 (assembly GCA_031387965.1). GTDB lineage: Bacteria > Cyanobacteriota > Cyanobacteriia > Cyanobacteriales > Chamaesiphonaceae > Chamaesiphon. Next base: position 3,453 of record JANNDQ010000428.1, on the reverse strand, counting down.
TAACATCAATGGCTTTGTTTTTTATCCCAAAGATCCCAAAGATCTGCCAGCTAACTACCTGATGCTATCGAGATTTGTGATTACTTGTTGTGCTGCTGATGCCTATCCTGTCGCTCTGCCAGTCAAGTTTACAGGTACTCGTCAAAGCTATCCCCAAGACAGTTGGTTTCAAGTCAAAGGTAAGGCAGCGGTGGACACGTTTGCAGGCAGTCGTCAGCTGGTAGTTGAAGCTAGTGAAATTAAGCCGATTCCGACACCTAAGAATCCTTATCAGGAGTAGGTTTTAGGCTTTAGCGAAAAGTGAGGGAACAGGGGTTTCCCCGAATGAAGCACCTTTTCAAGACAGGCTTTAGGTTTTTGAAGAATGCTGCTTGTGAACACTATTAATCTCCCACACTTTCAATCTCGTGAATTTCAGTAAACAATTACTTCCACTCGATCGAATTGCCATGATGGTTATGGCAGGATTGTTACTTGTGATCCTGCTGTTGTTGTGGAGTGGCGATCGCACACTGCCCCAAGTCCGCGAGTTTAATTGGCAAAATCGGACGATTGGTGGTGAGGATACCGCATTTACATTGACGTTTAATCGATCTATCGATCGATCGACTGTCGAAAAACAACTCCAAATCCAACCGCCGCTACTTGGAAAAATCAGTTGGGCGGGGTCGAGAATGGCTTATACTCTCGCCCAACCAGCTCCCTATGGCAACCAATACAAAGTCAGTTTAACAGGTGCGAGAGAGGCACTGAGTAAGACACAAGGTAAAGAAATCGTGCCGTTTCAGAGTCAATTTCGGACACCGGATCGGATGTTTGCTTATATCAGCAGTGGTGCGGCAGATCGGGGGCGAATTGTGATCTATAACTTCAAAACCCGCACGCAGATCGCCCTTACCCCACCAAATCTAGTCGTCACTGACTTTAAAGTTGACAAATACAGTCAGAAAATCATCTTCACCGCAGCCGATAAACAAACGCTCCAAAATCGTCAACCGGCGATCGCCAGCCAGCAGGTATATAGTGTTAGTACTGGAGTTATTCCGCGTGATCCTAACGTTCAATTTATCCCCCCAGCTCAGGTAGAATTAATCCTTGATAGTCGGGAATATCAAAACGTCAAATTCGACCTTGCACCCGATGGCACTAAGGTTGTTGTGCAGCGAGTTAGTCGAACCAAGCCTGGTGACTTTGCGCTGTGGGTAGTTGCCCTTGATAAATCTGTTCCGCCTGCTAAGTTGAAACAAAGTGGAGATTTTGTGATCACCCCCGATAGTAGCGAAGTGGCTGCCGCCGTGGGACAGGGAGTATCAATTTTTCCACTTGTACCCAATCAGGGTAGTAATCTGGACTTTTTGCCTAAATTTGGCAGTGTACTGAGTTTTGCGCAGGACGGCAGCGCTGCCGCGATGGTGGAATACAATAGTGACTTTACTAAGTCGTTATTCGTCGTCAATAATCAAGGGATTGATCAACAGATTTTTAAGACTAATGGTTCAATTTGGGATGCCAGATTTTCTCCCTCAAAAGATTTGATTTACTGTCTAGCTACTGAGCTAAAAACCAAGGGTGATAGTAGTCAAGAAGAGCCTTATTTAACAGCGATCGATCTCAAGACTCAGAAGATTGTAATGATGATTCTGTTGCCGATCCAACAAGGGATTCAGATGAGTTTATCGCCTGATGGATTAGCGGTGATGTTCGATCAAGTTGATGGCGGGGAAAGTACCAATCAAATCCTCCAGGGCGAGAGTAGCGGGATTCTCTGGCTATTACCGATTCCGCCCAATATCAGGGAATTAACTACACCTATTAAGGCGGTGCGATTGCCTTTATCTGGTTGGCATCCGCGCTGGCTGCCATAGGTTTAGTTGGCGACTCACCCCCAAGGAATCGAAAATTGCTAAGATCTCTGAAGTATTGCTGACCCGTAAATCTTCTACAGCCCATGTCTTCATCTCCGACAGATCTCGCGCGCTGGCGTGCAGAAATTCAAGCTCTACCCCCCTGGTTGCGACGATCGATTGGTACCGCCAGCGAACTTTCCACCGTTCAGCAAATCGTCAAACAGCGTCAAATTCATACCATCTGCGAAGAGGGACGCTGTCCGAATCGGGCTGAGTGCTACAGTCAAAAAACTGCAACGTTTCTGTTGATGGGGCCAACTTGTACCCGCAGTTGTGGATTTTGTCAGGTTGATAAGGGTCACTCTCCGATGCCGCTCGACCCCCAGGAGCCGGAAAAAGTCGCTGAAGCGGTGGGATTACTGGGCTTAAAGTATGTGGTACTAACCGCAGTTGCCCGCGACGATCTAGATGACGGTGGAGCTGGTTGGTTTGTCGCGACGATCAAAGCAATTCGCCAGACGAGTCCTGATACTCAGGTGGAGGTACTGACTCCAGATTTTTGGAGCGGTAAGGATGCGATCAGACAGCAGCAGGAACGAGTCGCCACCTTAGTGAGCGTCAAACCTGCTTGTTATAACCACAATGTTGAAACAGTAGCTAGACTCCAAGATCGGGTGCGCCGTGGGGCAAAATACAGGCGATCGCTAGATGTCCTCAGTCATGTTAAAGCCCTAGATTCAACTATCCCTACCAAGTCGGGGTTGATGTTGGGGCATGGGGAAACTGAGGCGGAAATTATTGAAACATTGAAAGATTTACGATCGATCGATTGCGATCGCATCACCCTGGGGCAGTACATGAGACCATCACTAGAGCACCTCCCCGTGATTAAATACTGGACTCCAACCGAATTTGATCGATTAGGGGAAATGGCGACCGAACTAGGCTTCGCCCACGTCCGATCTGGCCCACTCGTGCGGAGTTCCTATCATGCTGGAGCGTAAATTACCGCCTAGTTAATACTTCTAGGCTTGTAAATCTGGTTGGGATTGATGCCGATCAGTTGGAGCTGTTGGTAGACTACTTGTAATCTTTGTTCTGCAATAGTTGCCCGCTGTTCTAGTTCATTAAATTTAGCTTGAGTTTCAGTATTTAACTTGATTTGAGCTTGAAGTTTCTGCTCCAAATCTTTAATCATCGGCCATGCTCGATCTGGGTTAATTTCTGACTGCTTTTGCTGAATTTTCTGAGCTAAGTCCGTAGGGATTGACCTAGCATAAATTCGATCGCATAGCGTCTCTGGAAGAGAATCGCTAACTTCTGGTGCTGCTGGGCTAGCTGCTGCTATGGGAATCAGTTGGGGTTGGACATCTACGGTCGTAATTGATGTCTGTTCTTGCATGATTTGGGCTAGCCATAGCACCTTATCATTACGCTTGAGTGCAAATTGACCCGCGATCGTTTTGATTGTGAAAGTACCAGCATTAACGTGGATATTTTGGACTGGATACCAGTTATTTTTAAAGCTAACCAAGATATCCATATTAAATCGCTGTTTGTCTTGGAATCTTTCAGTTGGCCACCATTTCTTCCACAAAATTGCTGG